>CAYNVK010000148.1:0-7672 GCA_964400395.1 uncultured Lentimicrobiaceae bacterium
ACTAAATGGATGATGCATGCCTCCTTGGATTTATTTATTAAGTGCATCGTAAAACACTTCAATGGGATGCATTGCGGTGCGCCCGGTGCCATCCTTTATCTGGTGGCGGCAACTGGTACCCGGTGCCGAGATCAGGGTGTGAGCGGGCGTTTTTCGTACTTCGGGCAGCAACACCAGTTCGCCAACCTTCATCGAAACATCGTAATGCTCGGCTTCGTACCCGAACGAACCGGCCATACCGCAACAGCCCGACTTAATTTCATCAATTGTATAGTTAAAGGGCAGCGAAAGCATGTCTTTTGTCGGGCCGGTTGATGAAAGCGATTTCTGGTGACAATGCCCGTGCAGGCGCACCTTCTGCTTTGCCCCAGTAAACTGTGTCGGGGTGATATTGCCTTTCTGCACTTCGCGCATAATAAACTCATCGAACATAAGGCAATGCGGTGCAATGTTCAGGGCTCCGGCTTTAAGTTCATTTCCCACCAGGTCGGGGTATTCGTCGCGGAAACTCAATATTGCCGATGGTTCAATGCCTACCAGCGGGGTTTGTTCCGAAACTATGGCCTGTAGTTTTAAAATATTTTTCTTTGCCAGCGCCTGAGCTTTACGTACCATCCCTTTCGAAAGGTAAGCACGGCCACTTTCCACATGATCGGGTATTTCGACGGCATAGCCGAGCCTGTTCAATGCTTTGATGGCTTTGATGCCTATTTCAACATCATTGAAATCAGTAAATTCATCAGCAAAAAGATACACTTTTGCTTTGGCAGTGTCATGAGTCGTATAGCCTTGTCGCTTCAGCCAGCTGCGAAGCGTCATTTTATACAATACCGGGATGCTGCGTTTTGGTGCAAAACCCAGGGTTTTCTTCATCACTCCCGATGTAAAGGTGTTGGATACGAAAAAGTTAAATACCGAAGGCGCCAGCATGCCCAGTTTATTCAGTTTCGAAATATTGGCTATAATGCGTGTGCGGAGCGGAATGCCGTTGGCATCGTGCCAGTGTTGCAGAAATTCAGCCTTATACCTGGCCATATCCACGTTGCTGGGGCATTCGCTTTTACACCCTTTGCACGAGAGGCAGAGGTCCATCACCTGGTAAATTTCCTTGTGATCGAATCGGTTTTTTTTGCCTGAATGGGTAAGGAATTCGCGCAAAATGTTAGCCCTTGCGCGGGTGGTAGCATTTTCGTCGAGGGTGGCCATATAGCTTGGGCACATGGTGCCGCCAATTACCGCGCTCTTGCGGCAATCTGCCGAGCCATTGCATTGTTCAGCCGCGCGCAATAACCCCTGGGTACCGGAAAAATCGAATATGGTTTCGGGTTCTTCAACCTTCAGCGCCGAATCAAAGCGCAGGCTGCTGTTCATGCGTGGCGTGGCCGTGATTTTGCCCGGATTAAAAATATGCTGCGGGTCCCAGGTTTGTTTAATGCTTTCGAGCAAAGCATAATTATGATCGCCGATCATCATCGGGATGAATTCGCCCCTGAGGCGTCCATCGCCATGTTCACCACTCAGCGATCCACGATACTTCTTTACCAGTTTAGCCGTTTCGAGGGCTACGGTATGAAATCGTTCAACATCTTTGGGGTCTTTCAGGTTCAATACCGGTCGCAGGTGAAGTTCGCCTGTTGCAATGTGCGCGTAAAAAACACATTCCAGGTTCAGTTGCTCAAGCATATGCCTGAAATCGTTCATATATTCGGGCAATACCTCCGGGTTTACCGCGGTATCCTCAATAACGGCAACAGGTTTAGCATCGCCGGGCAGGTTGGACAGCACACCCAGGCCGGCTTTGCGCAACGCCCAAACCTTGGCTACATCCTGATTATAAACAATGGGGTAATGATATCCGTAACCGGCATCGCGCAGTTCGCGGATAACAGCGGCTGCTTTCTGATCGATTTCTTCCCGGGTAGCTTCAGCCATTTCGATAATGAGCACCGCGGCAGGATCGCCCTGCAGGAAAAAGCGGTTTTTACGCTGCGAAATATTGGCTTTGGTCTGTTCAAGGATGATGTTATCCATCAGTTCAATAGCAACCGGCTTATGCCTGAGCGCAATAATATTTCCCCTGAAAGCCTCATCCAGCGAATTGCAATGCACACAAACCAGTGCTTTCTCCTTTGGGGGTAGGGGCACAAGGTTGAGCTTGATCTCTGTAATAAAACACAATGTGCCTTCGGAGCCGGCAATAAGCCTGCAGAAATTAAATTCTTCGCCCGATCCGGTAAATGGCTGGCTGTCGAGCATCAGATCGAGCGCATAACCTGTATTGCGCCTGTGTATCGATTTATCCGGGAACTGAGCTTCTATTTCTGCCTGGTTTTCAGGGTTTGCAAGGATGTTGCTGATATTCCTGTAAACGGCGCCTTCGAGGGTTTGCAACTTGCATTTTTGTTCAAACTCCGGTTTGGTTAGTTTCCCGAAAACAACTTCCGAACCATCACTCAAAAGGGCTTTTACCTCGAGCAAATGATCACGGGTGCTTCCATACACCAGCGAATGTGAACCACACGAGTTATTGCCCACCATCCCGCCAATCATACAGCGGTTGGAGGTGGAAGTTTCAGGGCCAAAGAATAAGCCTTTGGGCTCCAGCATTTTGTTCAACTCGTCGAGCACAATACCCGGCTGCAACCTGATCCAATGTTCTTCCTCGTTTAGTTCAATAATATTTGTAAAATGCTTCGAAACATCAACCACTATTCCTCCGCCCACAACCTGCCCGGCCAGCGAAGTGCCGGCAGCCCTGGGGATTAAGGATGTGTCAAGGTTTCGTGCAAACGAAATCAGGGTCTTCAGATCGTTAGTATCTGCCGGCCGCACAACCAGCTGCGGGATCTGGCGGTATGCCGATGCATCGGTAGCATAAAGCAGGCGGGTATACTCATCAGCAAAAACTTCACCCTTAATGGCCGACTTCAGTTCACTCAGTTTATTGTGTGGTATGATTTTTTGCTCCATCTATTCCTCCACCAGTTCTTTCAGCGGTTTAAAATAATATTTGTCCCAGCCTTCCACTATGTTTTCAAAGGCTTCGTCGGGGATATTAATGTGCAGTAATTCAACATCCGTTGAGCTGCCTTCGGCATGTAACTTAATGGTAACTATCGATTTATGCTCTGATGGTATATCTTCATCATCTTCAAAAAACCATTCCTGAACAATCTTTTTACCCGGCTCAATTTCGAGGTTCAGGCCTGTAATATCACCATCCCAAAGCGAAAACTCGCTTCCGGCAACAGGTTCCATTACAGCGGCAGCACCGGTCCATATTTCAATGGTAAGCGGGTTGGTGAGGGCAGTAAAGATATCTTCGGCCGTTGCCTTGATATGATAGTGTTTTTTGATGTTTTTCATGGTTTAATATGGTTTGAGTCAGGATGAAGAAGATGGTTCCGTCAAATGCAACGTATCGCACAGTATTTTAAAAATGAATGTTTATGCCAGGTTGCAACCTGAAAACAGGCATTTGCATGTAATCCACATAACTTGAATTGCCACGCAGGTAAGTAAAAGCCATTTCGGAATAAGTAAAATCGGCCTGCAGCAGGAGTGTTACCTTTTCATAAAGTTGGTATTCGAGGGATGCCCCGGTAAGCAGCGCATAATTCCTGTCGAGCGAACCGGTCTTCCAGAAGGTAAGTTTACCTGCCATAAAAGCTTCAACTCCATAAAACTGATCCGGGGTCTGGGCTTGCATCATTCCGCCCATAAGCTTGAAAGTAGAATTGAACCTCGGCAGAATGTTCATTTTGTAATAAGCACCTGCCATAATGGTATATAGTTTATAGGGCGACGACAGCAGTTCGATTTTTGTAAACGAAGGTTCATGTTCATTATAATCTTCGGCATAATAACCTGAGGCAAAGTTGAATGTGTTCATGGATACATCCACCCCAAACCCTATTTTTGGATTTATGAACCAGGCGGCCTCACCTCCGAAACTTTTGCCAAGCAATGCATAGCCGCCGGTGCCAAACTCGTGAGATGCAAATTCGCCCATGGGCAGGGCCCCGCCAAACCTGATGCCTGCAAATGAATTGGTGTGTTGCGCCATGGAAACACCGGTACATAAAAAGCTAACAATGAGCAATGTAAGACAGCGAAAGTTCAGGTTCATCCGGTTATTAATTTTTATCAAAAGTACAAAATTGTAGCCAAACATTCGGGAATGAGAACAAATAGCCGTCTATTTAACTAATAACTTACATATTAACAGCGTTTTATAATGCTATGTCGCGTAGGTTGCAAAAAAAAAACAGATCCTTTTTGTAGGGGATCTGTTTTTTTTTTTTTGGGATGAATTTTTATTTTTTATAAAAATCGGTGCTTTCAAAAATTTTATCCGCCGATTTGGCGATAAAACCTGAGTACAGCTTTCCATCGGTATCCGGATAACGAAGGGCAAATTCGTAATAGCAGGATGGAATTTCGAAGGTGCCTTCCACAAAGTTAAACTCCAGCAAACCGGCTTTGGTGCTCGACTGCTCAAGCAGTTCGGCAGGAGTGCCTTTAATTTCGCCTCCGGCGCTATTCAGCAAAAAGCCCTTGTCCTTTAAAAACTGGTTAACCTGTTGCAAACTGTTGAATTTTTTAAGAGCATTAACGCTAACCGTAAAATGGTTGGTAACAAAGCCGTAAACGTAAAGCCAGGCTGCATATTCCGATTCTTTCCGGAGCATTTCGTAGGTTTCGTACGAGGGCGGGCCCCACACGTTGCCGGCAAAAATCAATTTGCTGCCAAATACCAGTTCATCTGGAACCCTTGCGGCGCATTGTCTTACAACGGATTGAAGCTCAGGACTGAAATGCTCGGTCATTAACTGGCTGATGAAAACCCGGGGCGCATTCGGCAGGGTTTTATGCTCATAATGCTTGGCAGTAAGGTGTTTGTCCTCGAAAATATAATATCCTTTCTGCTCATAACCGGCTTCGAGGAAAGGGCGCGATAACACATCCACATTGATACGTGTATCGAAAAAAGTACGGAAGGCAATATGGTCGTTTTCAACCTTTTCACCTTCAGATACAAAACAATTGTAAATTTTTTCAGCTTCCGGATTCTGGGTGGTGTAGTCAGCCCAAAGCCTGTCGAAAATGTCCTGCATTGCCATTGTGAATATTTGTTTTAAAAGTTAAAATAGTTTCAAATTGATCTACCTGAAAAAGGCTTTCGTAAAATTAACAGTATTCAGGCCATCAAGTTCAAGTGCATCGCGGTTATTTTTAACAAAGCGGTCGATATCTTCTTCCCTGTGTGTCAATCCAATCATGGTTTGAAACATGGCTGCAAGTGGCTGACGATGCAATTCATTTTCGGTTTCAATCCCGACAATGATGCCGTTTTCAACTTTCACAATCACAGCTGCTGATCCCTGCCTGAGTGGAAGCTGAACGCTGAAACTGTATGCCGGCGAATATCCGAAATTCCACTGCCAGGTTTTATATTTTGTTTCGGCCAGCGCACTGATGGCTTCCAGGTCATTTTCCTGTAGGTTGTACATTGTGCTGCCTTTATAAAAAGCCAGCAGCCAGTTTACCAGGCTTTCCGTAAATTGCTGGATTCCAGGGTAACCGGGTAGGAGCGGGGCTAGATTGCACACTTCACTGCGCACGGATTCCATGGCTTTGCTGCTGTATGATTTTGATGGCATCAGGCTGTTTTCAAGTGCTATGAGGTCGGTATTCCAAAGAATAGTTCCATGATGAAGTACACGATCGTGGAAAATATGCTCAGCATGTCCCGAGAATTTTTGCTCTCCGATAAAGAGACTATTACGCTTGTTGATGTTTACCTCTATTCCGAGGCTTTGCATAAACTGAACCACCACCGAAGTAAAGCGGTTAAAATCAACGGCATTGGTTTTGGAAGTTTTGCGGATAAATGAAAAATTCACATTGCCGGTATCGTGGTACACTGCGCCACCGCCGCTGATGCGCCTGACCACCGGGATGTTATTCTGGCTGACATAGGGATAGTTTATTTCGCCGTATGCATTCTGGTGTTTGCCAATAATCACCGATTTTTCATTGATCCAGATCATGCAAATGTCGTCTGTTGCATTTTTAACGAAATACTCTTCGGCTGCAATGTTCAGGTAGGGATCAGTAAAAGGGCGGTAAAATATGAGCATCGGCAATGGTATAAATTGAATTTCAGGTGATTTCGGAAATGAACTGCTGGTTTTTGATCGTACAAACCTACACGAAACAAGTTTATTTTACAAGTACAAAATTCAGGTTTCAACGGGAATTGCCGGGCTGTCAATCAAATTATTTTTGCGGAAATAGAGCATATGCGAAAAGAATTAACTTTACCGTTTTAAATCCAGGTATAAAAAGTACAATTCAAATTGCAATGTCGTTGAATATCAGCATTAAAGAAGCTTTACTGGCCAGGTGTATTGCGTTAAAGGAGGAAACCGAAGTTAATATTATGGCCGCCATGGAGGATGCGCAGCAAAGTGCCAACGATTATGGCGCTCCGCGCGACAGGTACGATTCGTTCAGGGCCCAGATGATGCGCAAACGGGATATGCTTGCCCAGCAACTTGCTGCTATAAAAGAGGATATACGGAATTTGAGACAGCTGAAACCCGGCCTGGTTGCCACCAAAGTTGAACATGGTGCGCTCGTAAAATTAAATACCCAAACGCTTTATATTGC
The DNA here is from genome assembly GCA_964400395.1 of uncultured Lentimicrobiaceae bacterium. Classification (GTDB taxonomy): domain Bacteria; phylum Bacteroidota; class Bacteroidia; order Bacteroidales; family UBA4417; genus UBA4417. The sequence continues at coordinate 6,676 of CAYNVK010000148.1, forward strand.
TTCAGGTATCGGCAAAATTGATCTCGATGGGGTTGCTTATTATGTGGTTTCGCCGGTTGTTCCCTTGGTTACAGCCATGCAGAACCTGAAGGCAGGCGATACTTTTTCGTTTCGCGGCACCACTATGCAGATCCTCGAAATTTGCTAGATCGGGCACTGCTCTGATTTGATCAGGCATTTAAACAGAAAAATCGAAATTATCCTTCCTTGTTTTTGAATACACTTCGCGGCTGAAAATATAGAGCCTGGCCGGTTTATGTGCAACTCCAACCTGTTTTTCGTCGAGCGGAATCAGGTATTTCATACTCGAAATCTTTTTCCTGAAATTCCGTTTGTCAAAAGTGGTACCCAAAATTACTTCGTAGAGTTTCTGCATCTGCGAAAGCGTAAACTTATCGGGCAGGAGTTCGAAACCGATCGGTTTGTTTAAAAGTTCTATCCGCAGATGTTCGAGAGCCGATTCAATAATTTCGGCATGATCCATAACCAGGTCGGGAAGTTCATGTACCGGGTACCAGCTGGCATTGTCGCTGAGTATAATTTCATCGTTTCTCTTCTCCGAAATATCTATTAATGAATAATATGCAACGGTGATCACATGTTCTTCCGGGTGGTCGATCTGCCGGAGCCACACCAGGTCGCGGGGTTTCTTCTTCAACCGGTCGGGCGAACCAAAGCTTTTAAACTGCTTGAGGTAAATATTGCTGAGCCCGGTATTTTCTTTCAGTATCCGTGCAGCTGCATCATCCAGGTCTTCATCCAACAGCATCAGGTCGCCGGGGAGTTTTAGGTCCGCGTATTCAATGCCACTGTCTGTGAAATTTCTTTCGATTAAAAGCACATTCAGATTTGTAAAGTCAAATCCAAAAACAACACAATCGACTGATACATTTGGAATTAGTCCTTCCTGCATAAAATTATTTCAGATCGTAAATGTATAAAAGCCTTATTGATAATTTTCAATAAAAGTAATGGAATTATTAAACAAAATCAAAAC
>CAYNVK010000149.1:0-7647 GCA_964400395.1 uncultured Lentimicrobiaceae bacterium
ATAGGATTCAGTCCGATTACAACAAACGGGAATGCCCATTTTGTATAGCCTTTTACATCAATAATCCAGTAAAACAAGGCAAACAAAAGCAGGCTGTATCCAATAGCAACCAGGGCATAGGTGCTGGTCCACATGGTTTTGTTAACCGGAAAAGCAAATCCCCACAGGTACCCGGTTGCCAATGCTGCAATACCTGCCATCAACAAACCTGTAATCAGTTTTTTATGATCGCTGCCGGCTTTCAGTATCCATTGCCCTGCAAACAGGCCGGCCATCACATTAACCAGCGGAGTTATGCTGCTTAAAATTCCTTCATTGTCGCCAAAAGGATAACAGCAAAAACTTCCGGGGAGTAATAAACGATCGATATAGCCGCATAAATTTCCTTCCATGGTCATATCCCCGGCCCCAAAGCCAGGTACAGGCACAAATGCGATAATAAGCCAATATCCGATTAAAATAGCGCCGGCCCAGATATACGGAGTCCGAATTTTTTTCGAATACAGGTAGATGAGTGAAACCAGGAAATAGGAAATTGCAATACGCTGCAGCACACCAACATAGCGCTGATTGATGAAATCGAAGTTAAAGAGCCCGTTGTAAATCAGGCCGAGTAATAAGAGAAGTACTGTGCGCTTTGCAACATGTTTGAGTATATTTTTTCTGGTGTCGCCTTTTTCGAGCCTTTTCCCAATCGAAAATGGCATGGTTAAGCCTGTGATAAACAGGAATAAAGGGAAAATCAGATCGTAAAAAGTAAATCCATTCCACAGGGAATGTTCAAGTTGGCGGGTTAGGGTATGGGTAAAAAAAGGAAGGCTTGTAAGTGCAAAAAGGGCTGGGAACAAGGCATCTCCGCCACTAATCCAAAACATGTCAAATCCGCGTATTGCATCAATTGACTGAATTCTTTTCTTAATCTCGACTGTATTATTTCCTTTCATTTTCAATTGTTTCTGCCAAATATACAAATAATTGAAAAGCAGGGTAGGGGCTAAAGCCGAAATTTTGAAAAACCTGGGTTACTGACTCTAAACCGGCACGGATGATAGGTTAGCGAAGAAAGAGTTGTTTTTAAAATCAACAAGTCATATTTATAAACAAAAAAAGCCTGCAAATCAACGATTTACAGGCTTTAAAGTCGGGGTAGTAGGATTCGAACCTACGACCCCCTGGTCCCAAACCAGGTGCGCTAACCGGACTGCGCTATACCCCGGACTTATTTTCAGTTAAAAACTTATAAAGAACTGGCGGAGAAAGGGGGATTCGAACCCCCGGTACCCTAATCGAGTACGACAGTTTAGCAAACTGTTGGTTTCAGCCACTCACCCATCTCTCCAATGGTAAATGAATAAACGATTAGTTTCTTCAAAATCGGAGTGCAAAAGTAATCAATATACTGACAAGTGCAAATTTATTTTTTGTTTCTTTTCAGTTATTTTATCTCCTGAATTAAAAAAAACAGAACCTGACTTTTTACTTTCTTTTCAAAGCCCATGTTTCCGGTCGCGATATTCTTTTATATTTGCTCTTTGGTTATGCGGGGTATTACTCAAAACAGTAACTGACTGGTTATTAACATCAAACTGCTTTTATGAAAAAGTTTTGTATTGTCATAGTTATTATGTTTTTTGTATCAGGTTCCCAGGCCCAGATATTGGCAACTTCCAATTCGCCTGAGTATAAAAACCTGTTAAAAATGTCGGCATCGCTTTTTACACAAAGCACTTTTCAACTTGGCTTTGAGCGGTTTTTTCAACCTAACACCAGCTTTTTCCTGGCTGCCGGTCTCAAGTTCGAAGATTCGGAATACGAGAAAAACTGGGGTGTGCGTACCGAGTTGCAAATGCGGTTTCACGTGTATACGGTTATCAGGCCCAGGGACAGCCACAGGCTTTATTTTGCACCTTATGTGCTCAACCAGTACTTCGAAACCGAAACCATTGATTACGCCAGCAGCGTTCCCAATGCCTGGGTACTGGATACTTTCGACGCTTTTGGCGGAGGTATGTTGTTTGGATGGTCGTACTCGTTTGCGAACCGCATAAACCTTGATATATACACCGGTGGCGGTATCAGGAAAACTTTTAATTACGATAATAATAGTAATTCGGGTAATGGCGAATTCAGCGATTACGGCTATAGCGGTATTGTGCCGAGATTGGGAATTGATATAGGATTCTGGTTTTAAACAGACCTGACGGCATCGTTTCTAAATTACGGTTTCCGATATTTTTTTGGCCAGGATATTTGAATATTTTCTAATTTCACAACTTTTGAGGGAAACGCAATGAGGGTAATTAAGTTTGGATATTTTCTGCAAATGGTTGCCGTTGTTACAATAATACTGGTAGCCGGCATCTACGAATTGCCCAAATATTCAGGGCGGTTGGTGCTGCTTGCATTGATGGCTGTTATTGATATGCGCTATTGGTTCTCGGTAAGGAAATATTTTGCGCCCCGTTTCAAAAAGCTATTTACAACAAGCTACTGGCTTCCTTTAATTGCATTGCTAACTTTCTTTTTATCAGCATTGCTCACACCGCTGCACGAGTGGAATTCATTTCTTCGTATCTATTTTCCCGGTGTTTTGCTGATATTACTGATTGGGAAAGGCATATTTTTAACCTTGGTTGTATTCAGCGATATTTTTATCATACCGCTGAATGTGATCAGGCATGTAAATCCGGAAAATATTGAAAAAGGAGGCCGCTGGTACCGCCCGCGTATCTTCCTGCTCACAGCAGCCGGCATTGCTTCGGTAGTGATGTTACTATACTTTGCCGGGATGTTTTTCTGGGTTACCAATTACAAATTGTATACTGTCGAAATAGCAGTTAAAAATCTACCGAAAGATTTCGATGGGTACAGAATTGTGCAGATCAGCGACTTACACCTGGGAGGCTTCCTGAACGACTCTCCATTGAAAAAGATCGTTGCTATGGCGAATGATCAAAATCCGGATGCGATCCTTTTTACAGGCGACATGGTGAGTTTTACTTCCGACGAACTTTTTCCTTTTGAAGAGCAGATGAAGAAATTCAAAGCCAGGGATGGAATTTTTACCATACTCGGTAACCACGATTACGGTGAGTACAGCCGGTGGGAAACGCCTGAAGACAAGGCTGCCAACGACCAGGAATTGTTCGATTTTTACAAACGTATCGGGTGGCAATTGCTTCGAAACCAGCATGCTACTATTACGCGGGATACCTCTTCAATTACAATTCTTGGTGTCGAAAACTGGAGCAAGAATAAAGGGTTTGGTAAAAAAGGAGATATCCACAGGGCGCTCATCGGATCGGATAAATCCTCTTTCAAAATTTTGATGACGCACGACCCCTCACACTGGGATGCTGAAGTAAAAGAAAAATTTCCGCAAATCGGGTTAACCCTTTCGGGTCATACCCATGCTTTCCAGTTTGCCATTGAAACCAGTTGCGTGAAATGGAGTCCTGCTTCTTTAATTTTTAAAGAATGGGGGGGCTTGTACATAGATTCCACGCATGTGGATAATATCAGGTACCTGTATGTGAACCGTGGAGCCGGAACCCTGGGTTATCCCGGGCGGATTTTCAGCCGGCCCGAAGTAACCCTGATCATACTCAGGCGTGCAACCTGATACCGGCAAATTTCAAATGTTTGTACTCTCCATTGTGGTTCGTTTCAGCAGCCGGGAATTTTATGCCTGTAAATTCCTGTTTTAGTTCTATTTGCCTACTTACTAAGCGTTCATTTCGAACCAGCTGGCCACCAGCTCATCCTTCTGGTGCCATTCCTTTATATGGATAAATTCGTTGGTATGCTTGTTATACAGGTAATCCTTTTTCCATTCGGGATGATGAACTGACACTTGTTTGATAGCATCAATAATAAATAGCAAATCATTATTGGTCATGGTAGGGTGGAGAGAAAGCCTGATCCAGCCCGGTTTCTGCGATAAATCGCCGTGGGTGATCAGATCTGTGATTTGTTTGGACTTTTCGTGGCTTACATCCAGCAGGAAATGCCCGTAAGTGCCGGCACAGGCACAGCCGCCCCGCATTTGTATGCCATACCGATCGCTCAGCAGTTTCACCACCATATTAAAATGCATCCCTTCGATATAAAACGAAATGATGCCGAGCCTTTTTTTCTGGTTGTCGGCCAGGATGTGAACCCCGGGAATGCAACATAACTCTTTAAATGCCAGGGCTACCAGTTCTTCTTCGCGTTCCCTGATCAGAGCGGTGTTCATTTCATTTTTTACCCTGATGCTCAATGCCGTGCGCATAGCCTGCAAAAAGCCAGGTGTTCCGCCATCCTCGCGTATTTCAATATTGTCAATAAATTTATACTCACCCCAGGGATTGGTCCAGTCTACGGTTCCGCCACCCGGTGCGTCAGGAACTTTACAGTGATACAACCCCGAATCAAACACCAGTACACCTGATGTACCCGGTCCGCCCAGGAATTTGTGCGGCGAAAAAAATACGGCATCCAGCTTTTCCAAAGGATCGCCGGGATGCATATTAATATCCACATAAGGCGCCGAAGCCGCGTAATCGGCAAAACAATAGCCACCTGCCTCGTGCATAATACGCGCCATTTCATGGATAGGTGTTTCGATACCTGTAACATTAGAGCATGCCGTAAACGAACCTATTTTCAATGGCCGGTCAGCAAATTTTTTCAGTAGGTCGCGCAGGTTTTCAGGATCCACTAACAGGTCCTTGCCGGGTGGTATAACTTCAACATCAGCAACTGTATGATACCAGGAAGTATGATTTGAATGATGCTCCATGTGGGTGATAAAAACCACCGGCCGTTTGCCGTGAAAAACAAACTCACCGTACAGGTTCTTTTCGGGCGCCTTCAGGTTGAGCATTCGCTGAAATTTTACAAGTACACCTGTCATCCCGAATCCCGAAGTGATCAGTACATCCTGTGGACCGGCATTTACATGTTCCTTTATAATTTGCTGTGCCTTGTGGTATGCTTTTGTCATCAGTTGCCCGCCTTCACTGGTTTCGGTATGTGTATTCGAAACCCATGGGCCAATGATCTTAAACATTCGCTCTTCGATAGGACCGTAAAGCCTTCCGCTGGCCACCCAGTCGGCATAAATCATTTTCTGGGTTCCGAAAGGAGTGTTGTATTCCAGGTCATTTCCTACTGTCCCTTGCCTGAATTTTGCGAAGTGTTCTTCTAAATTCACCATTTCTTCAATTGCATTTTGCGATGGGCAAATATCTGAAAATTATGATGAATACAAAGAAATGTTTTTCGACAATTTAATTGATTTTAAATGCTCTTTAAATGCTCTTTAAATGACTTGTTATGATGCAGTTCAGATCATGGTCTATGTTATTTATGATCAGGAATTGATGAGTACAACTAACACGCCATAGGCATTTTTGAGATGCATATTCACTCCTTGCCCTACAATGATTCCGGCAATACCAGGTTCACATTGCACTCCTTACATCAAACATCAAACATCCAACATCAAACATCTTAATCCCCTGCCGCAATCTGTACTTTCGAAATTTCAATATCGCCGGTTTCAACAAAAAGGCTGATCCAGTTATTATCCTCACGGTACCATTTATCCTGAACGCTGATACGGATGATGTAGTCGTTTACGGTATTTTTATCGAGGCTGCGTAGCACAATACCTCCGTTTTTCAGTCCATCTTTCCCGTAATTGAGGTACACTTTGGGCGCAGTTTTACCGGTCGACCGGGCTTTGAGCAGGATATAATTGTTTTTGCGGAGGCGTGGTTCAATTACGCCGAAACTAAATTTCTTTTCGCTGCCCTCTTTAACTTCCAGGGTTTGTGTGAACAGATCCTGAATGGCGTGATCGGCCATATATTTCCTGATTTTGTCAACTTGCAGGCCCGGGTAGGTATCGTCAGGATTGATGAGAGATGCCGCTTCGTAGGCATCAATAGCCAGGTCGAAGATTTTGGTGTTGTATAACTTGTCGGCTTCGCCCAGGGCTTTGTTATATTCAGCCCGGCGAGCCAGTTCAATCTCTTCGGTAATTTTGGTTATCTCGGTTATACGTTGGCGGGGATATGTTTCAGCCGGTTTAACGCCAGCCGCCTTGGTATATGCTGATTTTGCCCCTGAGTAATCTTTATCTGCTGCCAACTTGTCGGCTTCCGAAATGTAAGTATTGTACATCCGGTCCATTTCTTCTTTCTGAGAGGCAAGGGCTGCGTTTATTTCAGCAATTTTGGTTTTAGGGTAACTCTCTGCAGGTTTTATTTCGAGGGCTTCCTGGTAAGCATTGGTGGCCTCCATCAGCTTTTTCGAAGCCAGGTGGGAGTCGCCCAGGGTTACAGCATTTTTATATTTTTCATCGATAGCTTTTATTTCAGCTTCAATGGTTGCAATGCGTTCCTGGGGAATTTTCTCCCCGGGTTTTATCTGCAGCGCTTCACGGTACATTTTTACAGCCCCGGCCAGGTCGTTGGATGTGTAAAGTGCGGTGGCCGACTGCATGGCCCTGGAATAATTCTCTTCTTTCTGTTTGAGGGCTGCCAGTATCCCGTCAATTTCGGAGAGTTTGTCTTTGGGGAGTTTTTCGGCCGGTTTCAGCGCTGAAGCTTTATTGAAAGAAATCTTTGCCTCATCATATTTTTCGGTGGCCATCAGCGATGAAGCTTCGGAAATCAGCAACTGGTAGTCGTCATCAAGCTTTTTGATATCTGCCAGTTTCTGGTTTATTCGCGTAATTTGTTCCTGCGGATACTTTTCATTGGGCTTTATGGTTGTTGCTGTTTGATATGGTTCCAGCGCTTCGCGGTATTTTTCGGTGGTATAAAATTTATCCCCGTTTGCGATGGCTTGCGCATACTTTTCGTTTTCGGCTTTTATTTTGTCGAGTACCAGTTGTATTTCTGCAATCTTCTGGACCGGAATTTTTTCGGCAGGCATGGTGGCATTTGCTTTTTTGTACGCAGCCAGGGCATTTTCGTATTCTTTTGCTTCAAGGCGTTTTGCTCCTTCGGCTATAGCATTGTTATATGTTTCCTGCCGGGCCTGCGCATCGGCAATTTGTTTTTCGGATTCAGCAATTTTTTCGGTGGGATATTTTTCAGCAGGTTTTAATTCGAGTGCCTTGCGGAAATTTGTAATGGCTTCAGTATAATTTGCGCTTTCAAAAAGCCGGTCGGCAGCGGTTATATAATTCAGGAATTGCTCATCCTGTTTTTTCTGTTCAGCCAGCAATTGGTTTATTTTATCAATTTGTGTTTTAGGATAAGCTTCAGCCGGTTTAAGTGCCGATGCTGCCTGGAACGATGCAAGTGCTTCGGGATATTTGCGGTTTCCGAAATTCATTTCGGCTTCGGCAATGGTTTGCTTATAGTTTTCATCGGCCTGGCGCAGGGTATTGAGTAAGTTATCAATTTTAACAACCTGGTCGCGGGGGTATTTCTCATTCTTTTTGAGTCCTGCGGCTTCCGTGTATGCAGTCTTAGCCTGGTCGTACTGCTTGCCGGCAAATAACTGGTCGCCACTGGCTATAGCAGCCTTATATGCATCATCTGTTTTCTTTCGTTCGGCTTCGATGGCGGTAATTTCGGCAACCTTATCTTTTGGGTATTGCTCACCGGGTTTTATGCCCGATGCTTCGTTAAAAGCTGCCAGTGCAAT
>CAYNVK010000150.1:0-4135 GCA_964400395.1 uncultured Lentimicrobiaceae bacterium
CAATCCGCAATCCGCATTCCGCAATCCCCAATCCAACATCCCACATCCAACATTCCCAATCCGCAATCCCTACAAAAGACTTCCTTTTACGAATCAAGGCATTAGATTAAAAAATATTTTTCCAACTGAGGAATTATTGTAAATTTGCACCTCTTTTCACGAAAACTATTAAATTACATACAAATGGCAATTATTGGCGAAATACGAAAACATTACTGGTTACTTGTAGCTATTATCGGTGTTGCTTTACTACTCTTTGTACTCAGCGATTTCCAGCGTAAGAAAGGGAAAGCGAGCAATACAATAGGTGTTATTGCAGGAGAAAAAGTAGCAATTACTGAATTCAACAAAAAAGTTGAAGATAACACCGAAATGCAGAAAGCCAACACAGGCAAAGGAAACCTTACTGCTGAAGAAAGTTACCAGGTGCGTCAGCAAACCTGGCAGCAAATGGTAAATGAAATTGTAATGAACAAGCAATACGAAATGCTTGGCGTTGCCGTTCCTGTTGAAGAACTTGATGACCTTGTGCGTGGTAAAAACCCGCATCAATATATCCGTCAGAGCTTTACCGATCCTAAAACAGGTCAGTTCGACCAGAAAGCCGTAAATAACTTCCTGGCCAATCTCGATAATCCTGAAATGGTGAAACCTGAGATGAAGCAGCGTTACCTGATGCTCGAAAAAGCAATTAAGAGCGACAGGCTTTCGACCAAATACAATAGCCTGATCACAAAGGCATTTTATGTGCCCTCCATGTTCGCCAAACGCAGCTACAACGAAATGAACGCGATGGCCCAGGTTCGTATTACCGGAATTCGCTACCAGAGTATTTCGGATGCTGAAGTTAAAATTACCGATGCCGATTACGAAAAATATTACAACGAGAACAAGTACAAATTCAAACAGGAACAGCCGGCCCGCTCTATTGAGTATGTAATTTTTGAGCCTAAAATGTCGGCCGAAGATATGACACTGCTCAAAAGCAATGTTCAGAAAGCTTATGATGAATTTGTTGCTACAACTGATGTTGCTGGTTTTGTAAACTCAACCTCCGATAACCGTTACGACAGCAGCTGGCACCGCCGCGGTACTTTCGCACCGAACATTGACTCCATGCTTTTCAGCGCTCCTGTAGGCCAGGTACTTCAGCCCATGGAAGATAACGGAATGTACCGTATATTTAAAGTGGTTGATCGCCAGTCGAACCCGGATTCATTACGGGCAAGCCACATCCTGGTATCGTATGCCGGTACGCCTATTCAAACGGCTACACGCAGCCGCGAACAGGCATCGAAACTTGCAGATAGTGTTCTGATGGTGGTGAAGAAAAACCCGGCCGCTTTTGAAACTATAGCCAGTTCTTTAAGTGACGACGAGATGGCAAAAACAAAACAGGGCGACCTGGGTTGGTTTGCTGATGGTGCAATGGTTCCTGAATTTAACGAAGCCGTTTTAAAAGGAACTATAGGCGAAATCAAGAAAGTGGAAACCCAATTCGGATACCATATCATTAAAGTGGTTGGTAAAAAAGATCCATCAACCAAAATTAAAGTTGCCAGTGTTGATTTCACCATGGAGCCAGGTTCAAAAACCATTGAAGATTATTACAACCAGGCCAGCAACTTTGCTTCCACCAACAATACCCTCGATAAATTTGAAAATGCCGGCAAGAGCAAGGATATGCGCAATGCTGATCAGATTTCGGAAAGTGACAACACCATACCTGGTTTGAAATCGGCCCGCGAAATCATCCGTTGGTCGTTCAACAAGGATACCGAAAAAGGCGCTGTTTCAAATGTTTTTGATGTTGAAGGTACTTATGTTGTGGCAGCCCTCAAAACCAAGATCGAAAAAGGGTACGTTCCCCTCGAAGTGATCAAGGAACCGCTCAAGCCGCTTGTAATCCGCGAGAAGAAAGCTGAGTTGCTCATGAACAAACTGAACACGGTGCTGGCAAAGGGTAAAGATCTGAACCTCGTTCTGCCACAGTTTGCCGGTACAAAGATTGATACCGTTGATGTAGCTTTTGCAAGTGCCAATATCCCGAACTTTGGTCACGAGCCTAAACTTACCGGTAATATTTTTGCAGCTAAAAAAGGTGTTTTCTCAGGCCCGGTTAAAGGTGAACAAGCCATTTACGTATATGTGCTTGATCAACTGAAAGAAGCTCCCGCAACCACTGACTTTGCCAACCAGAAACGACAGATGGAGATGTATTTCCAGAGCCGTGCTGGCATGCTTCCATCCATTTTGCAGGAAAAAGCAGATATCAAGGATAACCGGATATTGTTCTACTAAATCCGGATTAACCCAATAAAAAAAGCCGTTTCAGCAATGAAACGGCTTTTTTTATTGGCATCAGGGTATAAATCAGCTTTTGTGGTGAAATAGCTAAATGGCTGTTTAAGTGTGCTTCACCAGCTTTTTGAAATATAAAAATGCAAAGTGTATTTACCTGGATATACGTAGTTCTTGCATTACAGAATTGATTTTCCCCGTCAGGGGATAAATATCAAACAAAAAATATTAATGTCTGATGACAATTCCGTGTTTAACTATCATTAAGAAATCTGTATCGGCTCCCAAGAGTCTGTTAAAATTGTGGTTTTTAACTTCGAGAGGGGAGAAGGGGAGAAACGGTGAGAGACGATTGCAAAAATATCAGCTAAAGCAATCTCAAAAGAAGCAGGAATGTTGTTGAACCGGGAAATTTATACCAGTATAAGCCGGTTCGAATCCTGTTTTATAAAGATAAACAGCAGGATGGTAAACGCCCAGAGCGACGATCCGCCATAGCTGAAGAACGGCAGCGGAATCCCGATCACGGGCATCAGCCCGATGGTCATACCCACATTTACAAAGAAATGGAAGAACAGGATTGCGGCAACGCCATAACCATAAATGCGGCTGAATTCCGAGCGTTGTCGCTCGGCTACCATTATAATCCTGGTAATAAGAGCCAGGAAAAGCATTATTACAATGGTGGTGCCTACAAATCCCCACTCTTCGCCAACCGTACAAAAAATAAAATCGGTGCTTTGCTCAGGCACAAAGTTAAATTTGGTCTGTGTTCCTTTCAGGAATCCCTTTCCCCAGAAACCGCCTGAGCCAATCGCTATTTTCGACTGGTTCACGTTGTAGCCAGCGCCTTTCAAGTCGATTTCCTTGCCCAGCAACACATTGATACGGGTTTTCTGGTGTGGCTCAAGAATGTTCTGAAATGCATATTCAACACTCAATACGAAAAGCGAAGCCACCACAAAGATCCCGATCACTTTTAATATATTTTGCCAGGTTCGCCTGATAAAAAAAGTAAACACGAGCAGAAGAAAAGCAATAACTGCAATTACAATATACTGGTTAAATAACAATGCCATAATAGCAAGTATGGCTATGGTAACACCAAATAACAAGATGCTGCCAGGCATGCCCTGCCTGTACAGAACCAATGTTAACGCGGCATAAACCATGGCTGACCCGGTATCGTTCTGCAAAATGATAAGCGCTGCCGGAATTGTTATAATAATCCAGGGGATAAGTTGCGATTTGCGTTTTTTATTATCAAAATCCAGTGCACTGAGATAATGTGCCAACGCCAGGGTAGTGGCAAATTTGGCAAATTCGGCGGGCTGAAGTTTAAAACCGCCTATTTCGAACCAGGACCGGGCTCCGGAAGTTACATTTCCAAGGAATAAAACAACAACCAGGAGTAATATGGTCCCGATGTAAATGGGATAAGCAAAGGCATTGAAAAATTTGGCATCCGTAAGTATGATCATCAGTGCAATTACGAATGAGGTAATGATCCAGAGCAACTGTTTTCCGTACGACTGCGAAAGATCAAATATACTTGCATGTTCATCGTTGTACACCGCAGCGTATATGCTCATCCACCCCATAAGTACAAGTACCAGGTACAACAGCACCAGTGTGCGGTCTATATGTCGGAATATGCCTTTTTGTTCTTTCAATTGTTCAGCAGGTTAGCATTAATCATTCGGTCTTCAATTTCCTTACGTTTTACCGTGCGGAAAATGTATTTTTCAATCATCAGCGAGGCAATAGGAGCTGCCCAGGTAGCCCCAAAACCGGCTTCTTCAACAATTACGCAAATGGCAATCTGCGGATTTTC
>CAYNVK010000150.1:4235-7598 GCA_964400395.1 uncultured Lentimicrobiaceae bacterium
TAGAAAAACCCGCGGTTGGCCACCATGGCGGCATAGTTTACCAGCTGAAGCGGGGTAGTAAGCACTTCGCCCTGGCCGATGGAAAGGGAACGCACGGTCATCGCATTCCAGTGGCCTTTGCCGTATATTTTATCGAAAACATCCGACGAAGGGAGGTTCCCTTTTAATTCGAATGCCAGGTCGGTGTTAAGCGTACGGCCAAAGCCCATGCTCATCAGGTGATTTCGCCAAACATCATAACGTTCCTTTACTGTTGCATAATTCGGGTCGTTGAGTATGGCCCTGAAAACCTGCCAGTGAAACGGGTTACATGATTGCTGAATGGCCATATAAACATCGAGTGGCGACACATGGTTGTGTGTACATTTAATAGGCGATGAGCCCGGACCCTGGCACGAAAACCGGGTATCCTTGGTAATTACTCCCATTTGCAGTCCAACCAGGTCGTTAGCCATTTTAAGGGTCGAACCGGGCGGGTATTGCCCCATAATAGCCCGGTTGAGCAATGGTTTTACAGGGTCTTTATTGAGTTCGCCAAAATTCTTGCTCCTTACGCGGCCTACCAGCAGGTTGGGATCGTAGCCGGGGCTCGACAGGAAACACAATATTTCGCCCGTTTTCGGATCGATGGCTACAATACTGCCACGCTTGTTGTTCATTAATTTTTCGCCGTACTGCTGCAATTCGGCATCAATACCGGTGTACAGGTCGCCACCCATCACGGCGGCGGTATCGTAACGCCCGTTTTCGAAACTGCCTACATCGCGGTTCATTACATCAACCATCCGGATTTTCATCCCTTTAATACCACGCAGTTGTTTTTCGTAGGCCCTTTCTATCCCGCTGATGCCGATATAATCACCTTGTTTGTAATAGGTGTTTTTTTCGATCTGCGCCGGGGTAACTTCACCGATATAACCCAACAGGTGCGCCCCGATAGACATGGGGTATTTGCGCAGTGTACGCGGCTGCACGAAAAATCCCCTGAAACGGTATAATTTTTCCTCAATATAACCGTAGGTTTCCTTCGATATCTGTTTCTCAAATGCCGATGCCAGGATGGGCGAATAATCGCGCGCTCTTTTCATCCTTTCAATAAATCCCTCAGGCGTAATTTCGAGCAACCGACAGAGCTCTGCGGTATCAAGGTCCTTCACCTGCCTGGGAATTACCATCAGGTCGTAAACAGCTTCGTTGTACAACAGCAGTTTGCCGTTCCGGTCGTATATGAGCCCGCGTGCCGGGAACTGGGTTACATACCTCAGTACATTGTTGTTAGCCGAAAGGGTGTAGCTTTTATCAATAACCTGTATATAAAACAGCCGCACGATATAAATAAATCCTATAAACAGGAAGATGCTGATAATTACTATTTTACGATCGGCGTATATACGGCTGGCCATGTATAAAATGAAGTTGTAAGTTGTGCGTGCTGAGCAAAATTATGAAGCTGCAAAAATACAGAATCCTGCAATGATAACCCTTTTATTTTATTCAAATATATGGGTATGATTTTTTATAAATAACCGGATACTTTACCCTGTCATATTTTTTGTAACCGCGCTGTTTATCGACTTCAATATCCATGTTTATTTGCTGTGATTGAAGAGGTACTGGTAACGGATTTACATTTTTGAAGGTTGGTTTCCCGGTATAATTGTGCCTAAACTATCTGTTGGGAAATTGCCTCTGATTCTGCTATTTTTAATCCATAAGTTTTTTGAAATTTTCGTCCTGCCGGAATGGGAGAAAGTCAGGGTCAGACTTTAGCCTTGCCTTATCCTTGAAACCCAGCGCGAAAGCCTGTTGAAGTGCATCCAGTACGCCTGCTTTATCTTGCTTCATGGCAGCCAGTTTTGCAGCCATAACCCTGTGTTCGGCGTTGGTGGGGTCTACCAGGCTGTAAATTTCAATATACCGGGCCGAAGCTTCGAGGTCGCGTTGCCTGAGTGCATTGTTGCAATACATATAACTGTTCATGCTCAGTGAGCCCAGCAACCGCTTATATACCTGGCTTAATCCTGGTTTATCTGTTTGTTTTGCCAGGGCGCTCAGCCGGTTTGTTTCAACGGTCCACCAGCCGATACTCTGCACTGGAATTTGTGGCAGGTAATCCTGCTGAAGTTTTTGTTCAAGTGTAAGCAATTGCTGTTGTTGTTCGCGGTATGCTAAAACTGACTTTTCTGCCGAAAGTCTTTTGATTTCCGAATCCAGGGGTGCAATATCCGTAAGCCCTTGCAAGTAATGCTTCATTTTTGTATATGTATCAAGCTGTTCGGGAAATTTTCCAGCGGTAGCAAGCACATTGGCGGCCTGGTCGTTTTTTTCAATAAACCGGTTTATAAATATCCTGTCGGCGGGAATAGCCTGTTGTCGCATGGCATCCAGTTTTAACCAGGCAAAAATGTCGGGTATCAATTCCTTGGGTGGCCATTGGTGGATGCCGTCGAATACCAGCAGGTGATGTGTAAACCCGGCCTGGTCAAGCGACTGGTCGAGCATTTTCATTTCGGTGAAGTTAAAATCCTGGTTTCCCACCACGGCCAGGTAACTGAAAGGACTGGCAGGCTGCTGGTTTATACCCGGCAGGCCGGCACCGCATCCCACCACGCCGGCTATGCCACCTTCGGTAATCGCTACCGAACCAGCCACACGCGATCCGCCGGAGAATCCACAGAGGTAAACAGCCTTTTTCTCAATGCTGAACCTGGCGGTGATATCAGCCAGCATACTCCGGTAAATGGCGGTGGTTTGCAGCATGTCCATTCCGTTTTTCGAATTATTGGACCCTGCAATAATAAAACCCTGTTTTGCAGCTTCATCGCTGAAAAGGTTTACAGGCAAGAGCCCATCGCCATGCGAATCGAACAGGATAAGCAGTGGAAGAGGTTTACTCTTTTCGTATTGCGGAGGTAAAAAGAGCGCATAATTCAGGTTGGTGTCGGCCAGGCAACTTACATGCGGGTATATCTTCGAATTGCTGAAATCCTTATCCTGTCGTGAGCCGCAGGCTGAAGAGAGTAAAATCAGCATTAAAAAGGAGATACTGAAAAAGAGCTGTTTCATCATGTTAAAAAGCAATTTTAATTGCAAAGATCGTTTTTTAAACATTTAATTTTTGCATGCACGATAAATATTAAAGCGCCGGTGTTAACTACTCAAATTGCATAATTTTATGTTAAGCGGGATGAAGGGCGAAGGGAGAATGGGAGACACGGAGACTGGGGGGAGACACGGAGACTGGGAGAAGGGGAGAATGGGTGATGTCATCTTACTTCCAACATCCGACTTCCAACACCCGATTTCGGTCTTCCGACTTCGGTCTTCCGACTTCGGTCTTCGGACATCCGACATCCGACTTCG
>CAYNVK010000151.1:0-7586 GCA_964400395.1 uncultured Lentimicrobiaceae bacterium
GTTCAACTGCCAGCTCTAATTTACTCAAGTCTGCTTTCTTAATCATAATTATTAACAATAGATTATAAAAGCATATCAGTGCCATTACACGCAACTGTACTTCAAGGTACACTATATTTTTTTTGAATTTTGCTTAAGAACTTAAGCGTTAGAGGCTGATGGTTGTTATGACCCTTCCACAATCGCAATCTCATCCTCCGTTAATCCATACAACACATACACCATCCGGTCTATTCCCTTATCGGTTTTTTCGATCTCAGATTTTATAGCCATGGCCTGTTTCGCTGTATATCAAGATTATGAAAGTTGGCGGTAAATTCTATATATGCTGCTTTTGTAGCATTTTTCTCCCGCACTTTCAGGTGTTTGTAAGGAACTGAATTTTGAAAGAATTTCATCAGGATATGAGATAGGCTAAGCAACGATCAAATAGGCTGATAAATATCAACAAATATAAGTTACTTCTACTTTCGTGCATCTCAATTGCATATTGGTCATGGATTTTATCTTCATTAAAATTTGTTTTTTTCTCCCATTTTCGAGTATTTCACGATCTGATATGTGCAATTTATTTTAAATTCATTCAAATACTCTCTTCCGACTGAACTGCTGCTATGCATGGTAAAAGCATCATGATATTGTCTTTGCTTAAGCGGCCTGATTGTTATGACAAATTATGTTTAATTTTACCCGATTAAAATAGCCAATCAGCATGTATCAAACAACCAAAACTTACATCAAGCCGGATATCAAAATGGCTGATCTGATATTTGAAAACCCATACTTGTTATTGTTACTGGAACATTTTGGGTTGGATTTGGTGATGCATGATAAAACGGTAACACAACTTTGTACTGAAAATGGTATAAATGAAAAAGTATTTATTTCGTTTGCAAACCTTTACAATGGTTTTGCCCCAATAGGAACTGAAGAATTCGATTTAGGGCATATCAAAACTATAATCGGTTTTTTAAGAAATGCACATTACTATTTTAAAAATGATAAATATCCTGAGATACAGGATTATATTAAGAAACTATTCATCAAAAACCCTTCTGCTGAAATCAGGATGATCGAGAAATTCTTTGATGATTATTTTATGGAAGTATCCGAACATCTCGATTATGAAGAAGGCATCGCTTTCCCCTATTTCAACAGTTTGCTAAACAGTACCGGATTGAGTGCCGAAAAAACAAAACCAAAATTTTCGGCAACTGAATACCTTGAGCACCACACCGATATCGAGTCAAAGTTGGCTGATCTCAAAAATCTGCTGCTCCGGCATATCTCGCTAAAAAATGATCCGGTTAACCGTCGTAAGCTTATTTTTAGCCTGATTGAGCTTGAATTTGTTCTCAATATTCATTCACACATTGAGGAAACCATCCTGATCCCGCTTGTTATTAACCTTGAAAAGAAGCAAACACTTGGTTAAAAATCATATCTATATAGCAATTCTGGAGCCTTCGCATATTATTTATGAAGGATTAGCCAACATTTTGCTCCGCTCAGAACATCACTTTCAGATTTACAGGCTCGACAATACCGATGAACTCGAACATCCTGCCTTCAGGGATAAAATAGATGCTATTATTCTTAACCCGGCGCAGGTACAAAACGATATACGCCAGTTTATCCAATTGAAACGGTTACATCCTAAAATTAAATGGACCGGACTTATATATTCCTATTTTGATAAGGAAACACTTTCACTTTTCGATAGTCTTATCTATATTACAGATACACCCGAAACCATTGTAAACACTATATACAAACAATCACAGCTTACGGCAAACAACATTGAATCGACTTTAACTGAGCAAATCACGGAACGGGAATTGGATGTTTTATTACAAATTGTTCACGGATTATCAAACAAAGAAATTGCCGACAAACTAAATATCAGCATACACACGGTGGTGAGCCACAGGAAAAATATTATTCAAAAAACCGGTATTAAAAGTCAGGCAGGTCTTACTATTTATGCTATTTCAAATAAATTAATCTCACTCGATGCATTTACTGAATAAGTTTGATTCTGAATCCCTATTATAAGGGATATAAATTCTGAAAAATCATCATTTTACGTGATTGTAGCTTTCGGTTACCTGAGGTTACTTTGCATCCTGAAAACAATGCAAATTATCCAGTATGAAATCAATACATATACTCATAATCACGTTAACATTTGCTCTTCATGCCAACGCTAACGACATAAGCGATACAACAAACTCAACACCGGTAACGGCTGAAAATGCTGATCAGTACAGCCCATACCAACCCGTAAGAGCTTTTTCAACCGAAGCTTCCTACACCGGCGATATTGTTACCAATATGATGGGTGGTATAAAAACAGGAATTGTTTACCTGGGAATGGCCAATCTGAAAGTTGGTTTCGACACACAAAATGCAAAGCTCTGGAAAGGCGGGCAGTTTTTTATTAATGGCGCTGTAACCCACGGCCAGTCACCCACTGAGAACCTGGTTGGTGATTTCCAGGCAGTTTCCAATATTGATGCCGGCGATCACATATACATTCACGAGTTGTGGTATCAGCAAAGATTCAGTCGTTTCGAAATTATTTTCGGACTTCAGGACCTGAATATTGAGTTTGCCGCCAGCGATAACGGGGGCAGTTTCATTAACAGTTCGTTTGGTATCCCTTCGCTTATTTCGGATAATATTCCAGCACCAATTTTCCCGTTAACAGCCCTGGGCATTACAACAAAAATTCATTTCACTGATAATATTTCATTAACCGCTGCTGTTTACGACGGTTGCCCAACAGCATTTGAACATAACGTGTACAACACCAACTGGCACCTGTGTACTGAAGATGGGTCCCTGATTTTAGGCGAGCTCGGCTGGAAGACAAATGTGTTTCAATTGCCGGGAACCTATAAAGCCGGTTATTATTTTCATTCAGGATTAAAAGATACCGATCCCGAAACCGGTGAAATTACCGAAGTGTTCGACAATAACTACGGGCTGTATTTTATCGCGGATCAAACCATCTGGGAAAAAGCTGACAGCCACCAAAGTATTGGAGTATTTGCGCAACTTGCATTAAGTCCTGCCGATATCAATAACCATCACTACTACCTCGGCGGAGGTGTAAATTACTTTGGTATTTCGAAAAAGCAACCTGAAGATGCCATTGGGCTGGCTGTTGCCTGTGCCGGCTTCAACAAAAGTTATAAGAAAAACGAAACCACCTTCGAAGCCTATTACAAAAAACAGCTTGGTGAAAATTTCTCCATCCAGCCCGATTTGCAATATGTGATCCATCCAGGAGGAACTGACGAGATTTTACCCAATGCACTGGTTGGCATCCTGCGGTTTAGCCTTGATTTTTAAAAACTAAGCGCCTGTGCGTGTTTTCCATCTATGTCTACATCCTTTTAAAAGACCACAAATTGAATACTACAAAAAATATTGAAAGCCAGGTAAATATACCACTCATTGATCACACGATCACTGATCGTTTCTTATCCGATCTTGCTGACGGCGAAACGGCTTATATTACCAAGGTAAGGGGTTATGGCGCTTTCCGCAAGCGTATTACCGAAATGGGATTTGTTTCGGGTACGCTTGTAAAAGCCATTAAAAAAGCGCCTTTGCAGGATCCGGCTGAATATGAACTTATGGGTTACCGGGTTTCGTTACGCAAAAGCGAAGCTGAACTGATAGAAATCTTGCCCGCCGATTCACTTGAACATGCCGAAAAATCGTACAACGGAACTCATTTGCTGGAAACAGCGCCTCATATCCTCAGGGAACAAAGTCATCATATTCATGTGGCGCTGGTTGGAAATCCGAATTGTGGCAAAACTACCCTTTTTAATTATGCCACAGGAAAGCATGAAAGGGTTGGAAACTACGGTGGTGTAACAGTAGATATAAAAACCGCGCGGCTGAAGAAAAACGATCATACGCTTTTTGTTACCGATTTGCCCGGAACATATTCCATATCGGAATATTCGCCTGAGGAACTTTTTGTACGGCATCACCTCACCGACGAAATGCCCGATGTGGTTATTAACGTGATTGATGCTTCAAACATTGAGCGCAACCTTTACCTTACCACTCAACTTATCGACATGGATATTAAAGTGGTGATTGCACTGAATATGTTCGATGAACTGGAAAATAAAGGCGATCGTTTCGATTATAAAATGCTGGGCGAAATGATTGGGATTCCGATCGTACCCTGTGTGGCATCGAAAGGTAAAGGCATCGATGATCTGATGCAGAAAGTGATTGACGTTTACCATGAAAACGAAAAATCAGTAAGGCATGTTCATATTAATTATGGTGCTGATATCAATAAATCCATCGATGTACTTACACAACTGATTGATAAAAACAAAGTACTTACAGATCGCTTTCATTCACTTTACCTGGCCATTAAACTTTTAGAAAACGATTCGCACACCTCTAAATCGCTTGCTGAATTGCCTGGCACTACTATTCTGATCAGCACTGCCAAACACGAGCAAAACAAACTGGAGAAAGCTTACAACGAAAAAACTGAAACCATTCTTACCGATGCGAAATATGCATTTATCAAAGGCGCGTTAAAGGAAACGTATCAGCTGGTACCCGAGCAAAAACGAAAAGCCGGTCACGATGCCGATTCAGTGTTAACCCATAAATGGCTCGGGTTTCCGGTGTTCCTGTTCTTTATGTGGGCCATGTTCCAGGTTACGTTCACCCTTGGCAGCTATCCCATGGACTGGATCGATATAGGGCTTGGCTGGCTGAGCGATACAATCGGAAATACGATGCCCCAAGGTGCGCTTCACGACCTGATCGTGGATGGCATTATTGGCGGAGTTGGGGGCGTAATTGTATTTCTACCCAACATCCTGATTCTTTTCTTTTGCATTTCGTTAATGGAAGACACCGGCTATATGGCCCGCGCCGCTTTTATTATGGACAGGCTGATGCATAAAATCGGGCTGCATGGCAAGTCGTTTATTCCATTGTTGATGGGATTTGGCTGCAATGTTCCGGCAATTATGGCCACGCGCACGTTGGAAAACCGCAAAGATCGATTGCTCACCATGCTCATCATTCCTTTTATGTCGTGTAGCGCCCGCCTGCCGGTTTATGTACTGTTGATTTCGGCGTTTTTCCCCGTGAAGCAAGGTTTAGTCCTACTGGCCATCTATGTAATCGGGGTGGTTCTGGCCATTGTAGTGGCTTTGTTATTTAAAAAGATATTTTTCAAAAAAGCCGAAGTTCCTTTTGTGATGGAGCTCCCACCCTACCGCATGCCAACACTTCGCAACACCAGCATTCATATGTGGAATAAAAGTGTGCAGTATCTCACCAAAATGGGTACGGTTATCCTGTTTGCGTCCATCCTGATCTGGGCACTTGGCTATTTCCCACGGAATACCGAAAACTCAATGAAATACGATGCTGCCATTCTGAAAACCCAGACTGATCCAACGCTGGTTGACAGCATCAAAACATCACAAATCTCAAAACTCACCATTGAGCGCGAATCGGAACGCATGGAGAAATCGTATATCGGGCAGATCGGGCATTTTATTACTCCTGTAATTGCACCTTTGGGTTTCGACTGGAAGATAGGTGTAAGCATTGTAACCGGCCTGGCAGCAAAAGAAATCCTGGTAGGCTCCATGGGCGTGTTGTACCAATCGGATCTTGAAGCGGATGAAACATCAGTTGGGCTGCAGAATAAATTACAGAAACAAGTATTTACAAGTGGCCCAAGGACAGGAGAAAAAGTATTTTCGCCCCTGGTTGCTTTCACGCTCATGCTATTTGTATTAATCTATTTCCCCTGCATCGCTGTAATAGCTGCTGTAAAACGCGAAGCGAACTGGGGCTGGGCTGCATTTACCATGATTTACACAACCGTTTTGGCATGGCTGGTGGCATTTGCAACTTACCAGGCTGGAAGCTTACTTTAAAAAGAGAACCAATGATCCAGAATATAATTGTAGCATTAATTGTACTTGTAGCTCTTGTATATATCAGCTATTCAGTGTACCAATCGGTGCGCCTGGGCAAAAAACCAAAAAGTGCCTGCGGAGGCTGCACTGGATGTGATCTGAAAAATATCAAAAACAGTTGCGGATAATTCCAAAAACCACAATTCCAAAAATCTAATTTAATCAATTACACTATGTTACCTTTAAAAGAAGCTACCAGCATTAAACATAAACAGGCTGAAAGAATGCCGTTTAATTCACGAATGTTCAGGGGTTTACTCAGTAAGAATGAATATTTGTTATACCTAACCCAGCAACTGCAGATTTTCCAGGCAATTGAAAGTATAGGCTTGCCACATACCAGCTTAAAAAGAGCATACAACGTCATGGCGGACATTGATGAATTGAAGTCGCAGGGATTTGATTCCGGTTCAATTCTTAATAGTACCAGCGCGTACGTAAATTACCTGGTTTCCTTATCCTACGAACAGGTATTGCCTCATATTTACCTGAACTATATGGCCATTATGTTTGGAGGACAGATGATGAAAAAAGCGGTACCATCCACCGGAAGAATGTATGAATTTGAAAATATGCAGGAAGCCATTCAATCCATCAGGAATGTTCAGAAAGATGAATGGGCAGAGGAGGTGAACAAAGGATTTGATTTCAATATTTCGATATTGGACGAACTGGAAACCGAATGTAGTAAAAGACAATTATCATCAACATAACAGATGGAGCTGCTGAAAGACCTTGGCATAGCCGGATTCCTTTTCTTTCTGCTGAAAGGGCTGCTCTGGATTGTACTGTTCTTACTGGTGTATTTTGGTTTGGTTGATAAGGAAAAAGTCCGGAGAATTAAATCAAAACTGAGCTTTCGGAAGAGGAAATAGTTGTATT
This sequence comes from uncultured Lentimicrobiaceae bacterium, assembly GCA_964400395.1. GTDB lineage: Bacteria > Bacteroidota > Bacteroidia > Bacteroidales > UBA4417 > UBA4417. The sequence continues at coordinate 6,870 of CAYNVK010000151.1, forward strand.
TGGCTGTGGCTAAAAACACTAAGGGTTAAGTATTCATTTGAATGCTGACAAGATTCATCCTGATTTAAGTATATTTAACTGCATCCCTTAGCTCGGCTTTTTAACAGCTAAACTTAAATAATTGCTTCAACGAAAAGACTTTCATTAATCCTGGTTTCGATTCATTCCACAATCAGGAAAGCTGTGAAATAATCAGACCAAATTCAGTTTTTATACTGACATTCAGCTTTATAGGCATTTCAAATATATTTTTAAAATCCTTTGTTTTTCATCAAAAACTGTCTTAATTTTGTTTATTCTTAAACGAGAATTATTCTCATATAATACAAATTAGTAATGCCAGCAAAAGAAATACGTAATAAACTGAGCGCTAAAGGTCTTAAGATTACACCTCAGCGGATTGCCATCCTTGATGCCATTGAAAAACTGAATAATCATCCCACCGCTGAGAATATTATTGATTATATCAGGCGAAACCACCCAAATATAGCTACAGCAACAGTCTACAAAGTACTTGATGCCTTGGCGGGTAACGATCTGATAAAAAAGGTAAAGACTGACAAGGACATTATGCGTTACGATGCCATTACTGAAAATCATCACCACTTATATTGTGCTGAATCCGACCGGATTGAAGATTATTTTGACACGGAACTTAACGAAATAATCGGGAACTACTTTAAAATTAAAGGAATCCCTGATTTTGAAATCGAAGAC
>CAYNVK010000152.1:0-1878 GCA_964400395.1 uncultured Lentimicrobiaceae bacterium
CACTTCGCACTTCGCACTTCGCAAATCGCACTTCGCACTTCGCAAATCGCAAATCCCTCTATGGTTTCCACCTGAACGACTTCCCGTCAATGGCCCTCATTGTACAGAGAACACCGTTCAGGTGATCATATTCATGCTGAACCAGCTCGGCCAGGTCATCGGTCAAATGCCACTCACACTGCTGCCAGCCCTCATTGAGGTACCTCAGTGTCAGGCTGCGGTGACGCTTTACCTTCACCAGCAGGTTGGGAAGACACATGCAGTCATCCCACAGTTCCATCATTTCATCACTGAGGTCATGAAGTTCCGGGTTGATGATCAGCACCGGCTCCCCCGTGTCGATGTAGATCACCCTCTTCATTATCCCGATCTGGGGTGCCGCAATGCCACGCCCAAAGTGATACTTCGCCCTGACTGCCTCCATTACACTTTGGAGGTCCGCCCTCCAGCCCGGTAAATGATGTATTTCACTCTCCAGCACCGGCTCACTTACTTCATAAAGTAGCGGATTGCCAAGAAACAGAATATCTTCAATTTTTTTCATGACACCTCTCCAGTTCATTCTGTCCACCAATCTCACGGATAATCCTGCACGGATTTCCGGCAGCAAAAACATCAGAGGGAATGTCCCTGGTTACAACGCTTCCGGCACCGATCACACTCCTGTCACCGATGGTAACCCCCGGACATATCACTGTGCTGCCGCCCACCCAGACATCCTCGCCAATTGCTACAGGTTTGGCAAATTCAAGACCTGCCGCTCGCTCCTTCGCACCCATCGGGTGTGTGGCAGTGTATATCTGCACATTCGGACCAAACAGCGTCCTGCTGCCGATAGTTATTTTCATTACATCCAGGACCACGCAGTTGAAGTTGAAGAAGACATTATCGCCAATGATCAGATTGGTCCCGTAATCACAGAAAAATGGCGGCTGGAGCCACAGATTCACTCCTGCATTAGGGAGCAGTTCGCTTACCACGCGCTCCCTCTTTTCCTTTTCGTCTTCCCGGGTGTCATTCAGTTCCTTCAGCAGCAATCTTGCACGCAACCTCTCTTCTGACAGTTCCTTATCAAGTGCATTGTACAACTCCCCGGAAAGCATCTTTTGTTTTTCTGTCTTCATTCAGCTGGTTTGTTCCTGGTCCTTTCCTGATGATTGTATCCTTTATCCCTCGCTTAATCTGACTCTTTGTAAGAAGAGCAGGCAACTTCCCCGTTTGACTACTGAAGTGACAGTGAGTATTGGTTCTTCATGAAAGCATTACTTGCGTTCGTCATGCTGAACCCATACAAGATCGGAGGTATTGTATCCAATTCCTTCGGCTACCTTCAGATATCTGGCTTTTATCTCATCCGGTATTGTTATTTCACGTGACAGAATCCACAGGTAATCCAGATTTTTACCTGCAACGAGGGCATACCTGTACTCTTCGTCAAGCGCCACAACATTGTATCCTGAATAAAACGGACCAAAGAATGAAACCTTAAGCATGGCAATCTTATCGTCTCCGACAAACTTTGCCTTGCCAATGGCCTGAGTCCATTCTTTCTTAACCGTATTGTATCCCTGGTTGTCCACCTTTATTGTCCCGTTCTCATTCAGTGAATAATCTGCGGTGGTGTTGTTAAGGTTCCGCTCAAATTTGAAATCCAGCCTGGCAATCTCGTACCATTTGCCGAGATAACGTTCTTTATCAAAAGGTTTGACCGCTGCTGCACCTTTTGGTATTGAGGCACATGAACAAAAGACTGTCAGAATTATCATGGTACAAGGCACAAAGAGAGACTTGATTCTTTTCATGTTATAAATATTTGGAAGTTTAATTGTTGAAGTAATTCACAACCGGGCCATATTCGGGTGCAATTTACAAATTGTG
>CAYNVK010000152.1:1978-7582 GCA_964400395.1 uncultured Lentimicrobiaceae bacterium
TTCAGATTGTTGCTGGCTGCCGGGCAAGTTGATTCTTACAAAGGGAAATATTATAAACTTTCAGCCTTGTTTTTTAATTCCAGCAGATTTTTCCTCATTCCCTCAACAAGGGATTTTTGCATCATTGATGATCCCAGGCCGGTCAGCGACTCTTTGACAATAACCCTGGTCTTATTGTTTTCATTGCTCAGATACCAGTTATGTACTGCTTTTATCCACCAGATTCTTCCTGTCCAGCCAATTTCTGAGTTTGCATTGACAGTATGTAATTTTGAATTGATCTTCAAACCTCCGGCTTCCCATTTAAATTCACTCCCGGGTATCACTGACCCATTTATCTGAGCTTTAGTGACACTGCTTTGCCATGAAGGCCAGTTGTTTATGTCGCATAGAATCTTAAAAACCTTTTCCGGCGGAGAGTCAATAATTATCTCTTCGCTGGAAAAGCATTTTGCAGATGAATCTACTTCTTTATTCATTTTCTGAGCTTTTAAAGGTGTCATTATTAGCAAAATGGCAAGAGTCAAAAGAACAGCCTTCTTCATTTTGAGTTTTAATACTCTAAACAATCGGGATAATCGTTTTGTTTGCAGGTCGTGTTTCTCAGCCTTTCGAATCCGATGAATGGCACCGGTCCTGTCCTGTAAAGCGTTAGAAGACCTGCTGAAAATCAGAGTGAAATGTCTAGGAAACAGGAACCCGGTTACCGGGAAGCATTTAAACCGCAGGCTGTTTAATATTTTGTAAATTCAATTAATTCAATTGGCGCGCCATTGTGTTCGATCATTACAACCCTCACTCCATCGCCTGGATTATTTGAAGGAGTCAGGATTTTAAATTTATGCATTTCAAGTGCTGCATCGAGGTTTTCCACTTCAAAAGCAATATGAGGTACTTTCTGTATCAGGGCGTTGATCGGCGAGTCCTTCTCAAATCTCATCCACTCTACCCCGAAAGGGGAAGACGAGAAACCTGAAGCATAAAACTTGAACTGCGGCAGATATCTTTCACCTGGCATTTTTTCAACGGTTGGAATACCAACATGGTGGAATTTCCATCCCCATCTGGCAATTGCTTCAGGAGGTTCATAATCTTCTCTTGGTTTTTCCATGGTATATGATCTGGTGGAATGTGACATCTCAGGCTTAAGGCTATTGTTGACCGGCATACACGACTACAATTTCAGAGCGCTTGCTTTTAGTGCTGTCCGAAAGGTTTGCAGAAGGATTTTAATTGACAATCCCTCAACCCGGCTTTTGCATCTGACCGGATTCAAGTGGCTGTCATTATTGCTTTTGCCGGACCGGTATCCATATTTCCTCTTCAGAGTTCGGATCATCATTTTTGTATTTATCTCCCAGTATTTCAAAATGTGGCCTGTTATCCAGCAAATAATCCGAATTTGGAAGCCAGGTCCCAAAAATATACTGAAAGATACTGCTGTCAGTGCTTAAACCTCTGTAATCGAAAACCGCATAGAGGCCGCCTGCCAGGGTAAAGGTTTCCAAATCCTCTGGAACATTGTTGTAATCTGACACTTCAATTGCAGCCCATTTCTCAAACTCTGCAGCCGGATTAAATTCTGTAAAATATGTTGGTTTATAAACCTGCATTGAAATCAGATTGTTTGAAATAGGTTTTGATATTTCTCTTCGCCTGGGCATGAAACTTCTCCAGAGCTCACCGGTCCTGTTATTGGCTAAACTCATTGTCAACCGGTTGCCTATCAGCATTTTTTCTTTTATTACCTCTATTCTTGGCTTCATATCTTTTTATAATGTGATCATTCCGTGGTGCTTTTTGTGCGCTTGCAACCAACCTTCGGTGCGGCCAATCGTGATCCGCCAACAGGCGGATCGCCAGAGATCATAACGGACGAGCATTTGTGAGTTTCGAACAATTTGCCGTTGGTCCGCCGACTGGCTGATGGAGGTGTACCGTTCCTCGTGGCGACAGCCGGGGGTACACCGGGCCTCGTACTGATGGCCGGGGATACACCGGACCTCATAGCGACGACCGGGGGTACACCGGGCCTCGTACTGATGGCCGGGGGTACACCGTGCCTCATAGCGACGACCGGGGATACACCGGGCCTCATAGCGACGGCCAGGGGTACACCGGGCCTCGTACTGATGGCCAGGGATACACCGTGCCTAATAGCGACGGCCAGGGAGGACATGAAGCCAGGCGTGGACTGTAACCTCAGCGAACCTCGCCGGAAGGCAAGGGGAGTTAACTGCATGCCATGCCCTGTCAACCCTGGCTCATTTCGTTCCCCATCACTTCCAATTCGATTTCAATTCCCCCAATCCTTTTTGCGACTGCATTATAAATCCAACACCAGAGTGCTGTCATCAAGAATCCTATGATTGCATAGATTATAGGCGTGAATACCATTAATAATCCTCCAAATGCAAATCCCGGATTGTCTGAGAATCCTCCTGCTATTCCTGTTATTAACATCATGGGCAGTACCAAAAACAGCGACAGGATAAAGAATATAATCGCTGAAATTAATGAGGTCTGAAGAATTCCGATTTTTTTAACTCTTGTCCTGGTCATTTCGTTTGGTTTTTAAGTTATTAATTGATTATGACAGTGAATCAGCGATAACAGCCCGGCAACAGGTAACATGCATGTTACACATGGTTTTATCGCGGGCACTGGTGCGGGTCGCGTTAACCCATTAAAAATCAGTCATGGAAGCAGGAACTAAATGCAAAAAGTGTGACAAACAGATGAACTTTATGGTCTGGTTTTACTGGCGTTGTTATTGCTTGGATTTGGTGTTCCCTGTTTATAAAGCAAAATTATAAAAACTGTTCCTATCAGAAATGCCGGTAAACATTCCAGGTAATTATAGGTAACAGACCTGGAAACCTGACTACCTATTACCTGCATAATATAAGTTCCTATCCAGTGTAACAGGATGGCGGAAAACAATCTTCCGTGTGACTTAATGTATACATAAGTATAAATAAATGAAGAGGATATAATTGAGATCATAAAAGGAATGAACGGTATGTTAAAATCATGCTGAGAGGTTCCGGCCATATAGAATAAAGGCAAATGCCATAACGACCAGGTGATGCCGATTAACATACTGCCCAGGAATGGAGAAAACTCAAGATTCACTCTTTTTTGAAGGAAACCTCTCCACCCAAATTCCTCAGATATGGGGCCAAGTATTATTAAAGGTAAAATTGATGGTAATTGTTTTATGAATTGAGAGTAGTCGAAGGAATCTCCTGTCAATCTGTAAATTACAAGTTGGAGTATGCCAATAGTTATTGGATATAAAACTATTATTACAAATGTTCGGGATCCGATCTTAATGTCAAGTGCTGATTTGAAAAGTTCTTTCAGCCCAGTTTTGTGGTCGTAAATTCTTGTTAAGAATATCCCCACAATTGATGGGACAAAGCCACCAATAAGGAAGAGAATGAGGGCTGGTAAGTTATATATTCTCCCCTCAACAAGATTTGCCGTCTTTAGCTTAAGCAGAGCAATAGGCCCCCAAAAAACCAAATAACTCAATCCCAGTACCAGGGCAATAAAAATAAGTATCTGTTTAATATTCTGACTATTAGTCATAAAGCTCAAAAGTATAAATATGTTGATTATACAAATTTAAAGGTTATGACTTTCTGTTGTATTGTAAGCAATCTAACGTTTTATGTAACCGATCCCGGTCCGCCAACCGGCGGGCAGTGGCGCCAGACACAATACCGCCTTTCAGGTTACCCAATTTTCGCGTCACGGAGCGGCGATTGCACATACCGACCTGTTATAGGCAGGCATTTTTATATTATCAATGGAAGTCGTCATCTCTGGTTTCTGTCTTTAGTGTTAGTTTTAGCCATATAAATCCTACTGTACCAGATATAAGAGAAGCCAGAAGGATAGCAATTTTTGAATCATTTACAATTGTTTGATCGTCAAAGGCAAGCAGCGTAATAAAGATTGACATGGTAAATCCTATTCCTGCTAATATTCCAATTCCGATTATGTTTTTCCATTTTAAACCAGGAGGTAATGTAGATAGTCCCAAACCGACAGCAATAAATGAGAAGAGCCAAATTCCTAGGGGTTTTCCAAGAACCAGACCAATAACTATTCCCAAACTATATGTTTGAGTCATACTATTATGTAAATTAAAGTCAATGGGAATGCATGTATTAGCGAGGGCAAACAGTGGTAGGATAAAAAATGCAACAGGTTTGTGTAATAGGTGTTGAAGAACATATGAAGACGATTTTTCGCCACCATCTTTAAATGGTACTGCGAAAGCTAATAATACTCCGGTTATAGTAGCGTGAATACCTGAATGTTGCATAAAATACCACATAATTACACCACCAATTAAATATGGAAGCAGGTTGTGAACTTTAAGTCTGTTCAGAGTAAGCAGAATTCCAAAAATACCGAGAGCAATTATCAGATTTAGAAATGACAATGTGGATGAATAAAAAATGGCTATAACTAGTATTGCCCCCAAATCATCAATGATTGCCAATGCAATTAAAAATACTTTTAATGAAGAAGGGACACGCCTGCCAAGGAGAGATAAAATGCCAATGGCAAATGCAATGTCTGTTGCCATCGGGATACCTGCTCCCGATTGAGTATTCGTACCGTAGTTTAGCAATAAAAATATTCCGGCGGGTACAAGCATCCCACCAAATGCACCAAATATTGGCAGTAACGCATTTTTGATGTTTGATAACTCGCCAATATAAATTTCACGTTCTAACTCTAAACAAATAAGAAGAAAGAATATAGTCATGAGCCCATCGTTGATCCAGTGAACAATACTATGTCCTCCCAAATCGAGATGCCAAAACTTAATATATTCACTTTGCAGGGGTGAGTTTGCAAGAACGAGCGATAACATGGTCACTAAAACCAGGATAACTCCGCCAGCTTTCTCGCTGGTAAAAAACTCGTTAAATAATCGTGTAAGCTTCATTTTGTAAATCTAGTCAATTGGGTTGTTACCACCAGAAGGGTGATCCCATCCCGGCGGAAGCCGGAGCGGGCCGGCTGGTTTTTACCCGGCTGCTTTAACCGTAAAGCCGGGCCGATAGAGCACCAACTGGTTTTGGTGTGTCAGTTTGGCGGACCGGTGCGCAAAAACCAGTCGAAGCCAATTGCATATACCGACCTGTTGTGCTGAGTGCTTATAGTTTGTATCTAAAATGACAACCAGGTTTTATTTGACTTTAACGGAAAGACTTTCAGGTATTTCCCCAAGCTTTATAAGTAGCCTTTTATTGTCAATTGCTCGCACCTGATCAATCATCATGTCGCAGTTTTCATTAAGATTTGCAGTACCCTTTTTAATATGTATATACTGTAAGTATATTCGAGTAATATTTTTCTGATGTGTTTTGGCTTCTGGCACAACGTCCGCAGGTATGAACTGTTTAGTTTTCAGGGTGCTATGTGGTCCGGGCGGCAGAAGGTAACCAAGAGCACTAACCTTGGAAAACCCTCTGCTGTCAATGGTTTATACCTGTTGATGTGCGTTCGTGCTTTATTTTCTTGTTAATTTAATAACTTTTTGAATAAAATCCGTCTTTGAATTCGTATATGCTTCTCTAT
>CAYNVK010000153.1:0-7527 GCA_964400395.1 uncultured Lentimicrobiaceae bacterium
ATATTGCTCATTTTTGAGTTAAACAAGTGCATTTCGACTTCGCTCAATGTGACAGCAATTCGAGTAATCAACGATTTAAAAGAATTTTTTATAAAGTCTGGCCAGTCTCTTAACACCTTGTTCTTTCAACATTTTATATCAGCTCCATTGGCTTTACCGGGTGTTCTGCTGATTTGTAAACTGAACTAATCAATCTGGATAAATGGAAACAAATGCTGCCGAAGTAAAGAAAAAGAGGCCCATAAAAAAGATCCTGCTTTGGGCGCTGGCTATTGTATTCATACTACTTACAGCCGCCACGGTTTATGTTTCGCGGAATTTTAACAGCTTGCTCTCCGATGCAATTATGCGGAGTTTTAACTCCAGCAGCATTTCCGATGTTTACGAGTTGAAATTCGATAAGCTGAGGGTTAATATTTTTTCGGGTAACATTAAGGTTTACAATGTGCTGCTGCAACCCCGCGTAAAGCCCCTTCGGGTATATCCTTACATAAACAGCTCGGTAAAGTTGCGAACCCGCAAAATACTGCTCCAGGAAGTGCAGTTAATGACCCTGATTAAAACAGGCAAATTTGAACTCAAAAGAATTGAGTTGAACAATCCCGAAATTGAAGTAATACTGAAAGGTGACAAATACCAGATGTTCCCGTTTAAAGATACACTTGCCGATAAAAATCAAAAACCGGCTGACGGCAAGAAGTTTATTAACGCATTTTCGCTCAGCGAGTTCGAACAGATCAACGCATCGTTTCATATTATCAACCTCAGCAAAGGCCGCGAATTTAATATCCGCGACCTGAATATTACTCTCAACAATTTGAATCTCGGCCAGAAACCGGGTTTCGATTTCTTCGCTATTCAAAAAGCAATGCTCAGCATAGGGAGTTTGTCCGTAAAAATGAATAGCGGCGGCATTAGCAGCGCACAGTTAACCGATTTCAGCTTCGGGGCCGACTCTGTTGATATCCGCAAATCAATTGATTCGACCATCTTTAAATTTAAGGGATTTAGCACCGCCCTCAACGGGCTTTCGCTGAATACCGCCGACAGCCTGTTTAACCTTGCGGTAAAATCCATGGACCTGTCGAGCCGCAGGCAATCTATTAACCTGTCAGGGATCTCTTTCAAGCCAAACGTGAGCCAGGCTGAGTTGCTCCGCAGGGACAGGTACCAGAAAGCATATATTTCGGCCGAGGTTGGTTCGGTACAGCTTCAAAATGTACTATTCGACACCCTGGTTTACAACCATAAACTGGTAGTCGATCAACTGACGGCAGACAAGTTATTTCTTTCGCTTTTTAAAGACAAAAGAAAACCGGTGGATAAGAAGAAATTTCCCCAGTACATGAGCCAGAAAATCAAAGCTATACCTTTGCCATTGCTAATAAAAAGGGTGAAAGCTACGGGCGTAAACCTGTTAAATATAGAACAGAAACCGGATGGGAAACTGGCTAAAGTAATAGTAAGCAGGGGCGTATTCGAAGCCAAAAACATCACCAACCTGCCAACAGCCAAATTCCTTACCGTCAACACTTCAGCATACATCGAAAACAAGGTAAATGTAAACCTGACGCTGGCATTCAGCTACCTGAGGCCTGAGTTCAGCATTTACGGCAAAATAGGCAAATTTAACCTGCCCGATCTGAATAATCTGCTGGCTGCCTATACGCCGGCTAAAATACTGAAAGGTACCGCCGACGAGATCACGTTTCAGGGTGTTGCAACCCGCACCGGCTCAACCGGCACCATGAAATTTCTGTACCACGACCTCGACCTCGACCTGAAACTGAAAAACACCAAGGACTGGCAAAATTCAGTGATTTCATTTGCTGCAAATACTTACCTGGCCACAAATAACCCGGCATCGGCAAACACACCTCCGCGCATCGTAAAATTCCAGGCACAACGCGACCTGAACAAAGGCGGATTTAATATCGTTCTTCGTTCGTTCCTTGCGGGGATGAAGGAAACAATGATAATGTCGAAAGAAAACAAAGAAGCGTATAAAGCAGAAAAGAAGAAGTGGAAACTTCGGAATAAACAAAAACAGGAGTAACGCAACGAAGCCCGGATAAGTGATACCCGGGCTTCGTCATTAATAGCATATTATAACCGGAAATCCAGCCACATGGGCTGAAGCGTTGAATGGTTCAGTAAACTATTTTACCCGGGCACATAAACTGAGCGCCTGCAATTTAGTGCAATACCAGTTTTCGAAAAACCCGGAAGCCGGGAACCAGGCATAAAAGATGAACAGGGTTTCCCCTATATTTGGCGCCGGTTATACCTCGGCGTTTTCTTCGGCAACAGTTTCCTTTTTCCGTTTATCAAAACGGCTCGAAACTTCATCGACAAAATCATTAAATTTGTCTTTCAGGTCCTCGGCAGCTTCTTTTCCCTTGCTCGAGATTTTCCTCCGTGTTTCGGTTCCTTTGTCGGGGGCAAACAATATGCCCAGCAATGCACCAACAGCCACGCCTGCCAATGCTCCGATAACTACATTTCCTTTGCTCATGACTTGTTCGTTTTTAAAGGTTTTCAATAATTCGGACACATAAAATATACTCTTCATAAAGATACGAAAAGTTTATAATAATTGAACAGCAAATTCAAATTATTGTTCGTTCGCCGGCATGCTTATTTTGAGTTCGCGTTGAGCGATATCCCCGATTTTATTCCACAATAAATGCTGGCAATCATACGAAAGTATCATTCTGAAAATTTATTAGCCAACTTCACTAAATTTGTGCACAGAAATTCTGGAATTACCTGGCGGATAATGAAAAAGCATTTTACATATAAAATCATTTCAATTTTAGTATTCAGTATAACCACTCTTAATGTCGGTGCCCAGACCGATACCATCGCCGGGCCGAAAACAAAAAAATACTCCTTTTCGTACACCTTGTCGTACGAACAGGGTTCAATGATAAGTAATGGTTCCGAGAAAGGTGACCAACTGACCCAAAGCAGTTATTACAATGGGGTTGACCTTCAGCTGGGCTTTCATAAAAATAACCAGGCTGATATTTATAACCGTATTTATCACTTACCGGTGTACGGAATCGGGTGGTATGCATCCACGTTTCACCAGGAAGCTATCGGTAATCCGAATGCTGTGTATTACTTTTTTAAACTTCCGCTTTGGGATAATTATGGCCGGAAGTTCAGTATGTCATTTCTTGCCGCCTTTGGTATTTCATATAATTTCAACCACTACGATTCCATTACAAATCCATTAAATATTTATATCGGGTCCGATTTTAACAGCTATGTGAACATGGCATTTATGGCTAATTACAGGTTTAACCACAAATGGATGGCTGACGTTTCGCTGGGTTTGAAACATTTTTCGAACGGATCAATGAAGTTGCCCAACTTCGGCATCAACCTGGTACCGGTTTCTATAGGCCTTACTTACAAGCCATCGGGATTTAAACCTTACACCGGCGACAGAAAAAGGCTACCCTTTACCAGGCACAACCAGTATAATATAGCCCTGATGGCTGCAGTTAAAAACTATGAACCAGGCGGGCCCAGCTACATGAAAGCTGAGTTGAGTTTAAACTGGCTGCGGATGTTAAATTATAAATTTCGTGCCGGCATAGGCTTTGATGCCTGCTATACGGCCACGCCGGTATCAGAAAGCAACTTGGAACCCGGATTATCAGAACAAATGTCGTATGGCATAGTGGGATCCGCGGAATGGGTACTGGGAAAACATTTTTATATCCCGATCGGCTTAGGGTTTTACCTCAAACATCATAAAGAAAATGATGAGCTGAAAAGTTATTACGAACACATTGGCATCCGGTACCGTTTCAACAGTAAAATATTTGCCGGCGTAACCATTAAAGCCCACAAGGATGTTGCCGATATATTTGAGTGGACTGTGGGATATACTTTTTTGAAGGACAACAACAAGTATTAGTTACCGATCATAATGAAAAAATCATATAATCAGGCATTTGATTATTGAAAATTACAGACCAAATTGCCTGCATTATTCTGATAAAATTCATACATTTACTTAGTTAATAATTTCAAAATAAGCTCCAAATGAATACAACACCTCCTGTACAAACCTTTTCGGAGAAAAAAGTAATTGACCTGTTTATCAAACTGGCCTTAATCATATTACTGCTGGCCTGGTGTATTGGTATTATCATGCCTTTTTTCGAACCCGTGTTATGGGGAGTAATACTTGCCATAACCATATACCCGGCATTTGCGAAGTTAAGCGGTGTTTTTAAAGGAAAACGAATTGTTCCCGCCAGCATCATAACCGCGATAATGCTTATCGCTATAATTCTACCGGTGGTTTTCCTGGTTGGCTCAGTAATAAGTGAAGTCCAGATTCTGGCTGAATCGTTCAACCAGAACACCTTCAGCATACCACCGCCTGATGCCTCGGTTGCCGACTGGCCGCTGATTGGCAAGCCGATTTTCAACACCTGGCAACACGCCAGCGAAAACCTGGCTGAAACGATTGTAACCTACAAAGAGCCGCTAACCGTTATCGGGCAGAAAGTGTTAAGCGGGCTTTCGAGCATCAGTTCGGGAGTGCTTACCTTGTTTTTGGCCATTATTATTTCCGGTATTTTACTGGCTGTTACTGATCAAACTGACAAGACAACCAAACAAGTAGCCCAACGATTATTTGGAGATAAAGGAGATGAATTTGCAAACGTTGCCATACAAACCATCAGGAATGTTGCAAAAGGAATACTGGGTGTGGCTTTTATACAGTTTGTATTATTCGGGTTATCCTTTGTACTTGCCGGGGTGCCTTTTGCCGGAATATGGGCCATACTAATATTTATGGTTGCAATTGTGCAATTGCCTACTATGATTATTGCACTCCCTGTGATCATTTACCTGTTTTCGAGTAAGGATTTTATGCCTGCATTGCTCTGGACATTGCCAATACTGGTGGCATCATTAAGCGATAACGTACTGAAGCCATGGCTTATGGGAAAAGGCGCGCCGGTACCCATGCTTGTAATTTTTATCGGCTCAATCGGCGGATTCCTGTTTTCGGGATTTATTGGCCTGTTTACCGGGGCAATAGTACTTTCACTGGGTTATAAACTGGCAGGGGTATGGTTACACAACGGCAATGCCGAAACTGAAGAGCCGGCAAAAAGCCAGGGAACATTACCCGATTAAAAGCGGTAACCGAGGTTTACGTTGTATCTCACCTTTCCATCCTGATCGCAGTACATGCCCGTCATTTCAATCGGGCCAATGGCCGAATCGTACCCGAAGGTAAGCCCATAGCCGGTAAGCATATTGTGTGCCATGGTCATTTGCTCAATGCTGTTGCCATGAAAATCGTAAACGGCAGCATTAAACCGGCCGGTTACAAATATTTTTTTTGCCAGTTGGTACTGCATGCCCAACTGCACTGATACCAGGCTTCCGGTTTTAACCTCCGATTCATCGAGCCCGGCAAACGGAACCTGGTTCCTGATCACCTTGCTTATGCCCCCTACCAGGAAATTGTTGCCAATATAAGGATTCTTTATAATGAGGTAAGCAAGGGTGGCATTTTGCGTAAATACCAGCTTTGGCCCCAGTGGAAAGAAATGATCAGCCTTGATAAAGAGGCGCACATAATTGTTGTACTGTAATCCAAGGGTATCGCTGTTCCCTGATTCACCATTTAAGGAAAATTCGAAATCGGGCGATTGACCATAAACAATACCGGCTTCAGCCTCTACCAACCAGCCGGTTGAAGTAAAATACTTTCTGTCGACAGAGTTTAACTCGAAACCCAGGTATGTTTGCCAGTATTTGTTTTTCCCTTTATAGCTGATATCAGGTGATTCGGGTGTATGAATCCGTGAATTGTTATACTGCTGGCTGATAGCAATGTACATGTTATGACTAAGGTTGTGCTGTAGCCGCACCTCGAAGGTAGAATTATCGCTGCGCATGGTTTCGGTGAGCCTGAAATCCTTGTAAAGCGGGAAATCGACCTTTTCGTTATACAAACTAAAGTTTATGCCATTTGAACGAGTTTTACCCAGGTATTTGAAATAATCAAGATAAAGCCTGGGATTCTGACTTAAATCGAAACTTGCAACGATGCGCGATTCCTTCACCAGTAAATCGCGGGCGGTAACACTAACTATCAGGCCCAGGCTGGTGAATGAATTGTAGTTAATCGCAAATTTAACGGTGGTCAGCGGGTTTTCCTCCACCATAAAATGCATACGTGTTTTGAGCGAATCAACCGGCGTCAGGTCAAAATTGATACGGCTGTAATAACGTGAGCCATACACATTCCGGATGGCGTTATTAATCATTTCACTGGAAAAGGGCATGTTTGTTTTTAAACCCGACAATCCATAAAAGAATTTCTCCCGGGTATGTTTCAGCCCGTCAATTGTATACTCGCTAACAATGAGCGGATTGGATTTGGGCAGCCGGTTTTTTACGAAAGGTGTCGATGGATACAATGCATTCAGCGAATCGGCCAGTTTTTTAAATATGGGGTAATATAGTTTTGCGGTTTCTTTGCCTATGTCAATAATAGAGTCGGAAGCGCCGAAACTGCCTGCCGAAAATTCGTAAAGCTCGGGTAAAATGTAAATATCGCAGGCATCCCTGTGTTTCTGAAAATGTTCGGCATCTTTATAAAAACAAATCTGGAGCAATATATCCACCGGCGAGTTCAGGTTCTCAGCCTTTTCGAGGCCCTTGTTCAGGTTCACTCCTATTACAATGTCGGCGCCCATTTTTTTAACGTCAAGCACTGGGAAGTTATTCACCAGCCCGCCATCAACCAGGGTTTTTCCTTCGTAACGCACCGGGGTAAATACCGAAGGAATAGCCATGCTGGCACGTACGCAGGTGGTAATATCGCCATGATCCATAACTACCGCGTTACCGGTTTCGAGGTCGGTGCCAATGCACTTAAACGGGATTGATAACTTCGAGAAATCGGTAATATTATAAACAGGTTCAAACAATTCGGCAAACTTAAGCCATAACTCCTGCCCCTCAATAATGCCTTTTCCCAGCTTGAACTTACCGTTTTCGAACGGGATTTCCAGGGCGTATTTATCAAACTCGTCCTTTTCTTCGATGCTGATGGCATTCAGTTTTGGTGAAGTAGAAAACATCAGGTCCCAATCGAGTTTGCGGGCCAGGGTTTCGATGGTGTCGCCCGAATAGCCGGCAGCGTAAAGGGCTCCTACTATGCTCCCCATACTTGTGCCGGTGATGGCATCAATTTTTAAACCGGCCTGGTCAATGGCCTGCAATATACCGATATGTGCCAGTCCTTTGGCGCCTCCACCGCTCAGCGTTAAACCTATATGAGGTCTTTGTGATGGTTGTTGGGCAAAGCCGGGTTGCAAGGTGCAGCACCCAAAAAATACCAGCATTATTACTAAACAGAACCTGCTCATTAGTTATCCGCTATTAAGATATACTGTTAAAAAATACGATCCGCCACGCTAAAACATATTATTCGCAACAGGCGGGCAAAACAGTTACCAGCCTGAAATATGAATTCCG
>CAYNVK010000154.1:0-5913 GCA_964400395.1 uncultured Lentimicrobiaceae bacterium
TCACCATTTTGATATCCTGGTTCTGGAAACCCTCGTTTTTATCAGCAGCGGAAAAATTAAAATCAAACTGCAACCCCTGTGTGGTATTGCCGGGTATACATTTTAAATAATCATCGCCATACCACATGAGCGAGGTGAGGAAATACCAGCCCAGGTCGTAACCCAGGAAGGCATGTTTCGCGGAAACGGGCACTGCGCCGTATTTATTGCGAAAACGGGTTATAAACTGTTTTACGGCTTCACTTTCGTAATCGATATACGAAGAGGTTAGCTGGTGATAGTTCAGGTTTACAAGGAACTCAGTTTCCAGTTCAAAATCTTCCCACCCATCCATACCAACAAGGATAATATCATCTGTTTTCGAACGGGGATTTAACAGTGAAACAAAGTTGGGGACGTTGGATTTGTTGTTTGAGAAGAAGATTACAATATTTTTAACCCCGGGTTTTATTTTTTTCGCTATCCCGGCCATCTGATCGGTAGTAAAAGTAGCAGTCTGCAGGCTTGCCTTGAGGGTATGGGCAGTTATGCGGTTTTTAACCTGGGCTTCAAATTCGTCGGCGGCAGCTTTATACTCTTTGGCATCGTTACGCACGGATATGATGTTGGCATTGGGATAATGATCAGCAATAAATGCTGTAAGTTTTGTGGCTATCCCGGTTGCCGAAACCTGGGCTTTAAAAACATAAGGGTTCCCATCCACAATATTTTCGCGGCGCGAGAGCGGGTTTACGATACCGATTTCGTGTTTACGCGCATAGCGGGCTGCCACAGCAAAAGAGTTTGCATACACCGGCCCAACCATCAGGTTCATTTTATCCATACCTGGCTTGCGCAATGCCTGGCGGATGGTTAAGGTATCATTTAATTTATCAGCGTCCAACACCTGGATATTTGCCTGCAGACCATATTTTTCGAGCGAATCGGCGGCAAGCATAAAACCAGCATAAAACTGGAAGTAATTAAAATTCTCAAAATCAGAGGTCTTTTTTAATTCAGGAGCTTCGAGCACATCGGGAGCTTCGTTGAGTAAAAACGGCAGCAGCAGGGCAATGTTGTAGGTTTTATTCAGGTTAGAAGCATTGTAACAATTTGAGGGAATTACAGGCTTTATGTTTGCAGAGGTTTCGGTCCTGGTATCGGGCTTGGCGCTGTTGTTGGCGACAGGTTTATGCAACTTTAAAACCATGCCGGCTTTAAGGCCATCTTTCAGTTGCGGATTCAGATCGATCAGGTTATCGACTGTGGTATTATTATTTTTTGCAATACTATACAGTGTTTCGCCGCTCTTAACTAGTATTTCATCCTTTCCCTGATCGGGTTTTGTAATTGCTTCGGTTTTGGTTTCGGGTGCTTTGGCTTCAGTTTTAGTTACGTTATCAGCAGCCTTTTTCTTAGGTATCTTAATATCCATTCCCGCTTTCAGCGTATCGAAACCTGGATTCAATTTCAGGATATCATCCACAGTAACATTAAACTGCTTCGAGATGCCATAAAGCGTTTCCTGCTTTTTCACCTGGTAAATTATAAAACCAGGATCAGCCTGCGGTTTGGCAGTTACTTCAGGCTTTTCGGGTTTTGGCTTAACGGCAGCAATTTCCTTTTTCGGAACATCAATTTCAGGAACTTCCATCTGTGCTTTCTGCGGAATTTTCAACACCATATCAGCCTTTAATCCCTTATCGAGTGCAGGATTATCAGCATTAAGTTCATCAATGCTAACATTATAAACCTTTGATATGCCTGAAAGTGTTTCGCCCTGCTTTACAAAATGGATGTAGTATGGCTTACCCTTATAGTTCTCAATTACTGATGATCGCTTTATCGCAACATCCTGAGCATTTACATGGTTAACCAGCAAACTGGCAACAATCAGGATCAAAGAAAACACACGAAAACGCATGACAATGGTTGTTAGAAATATTGAAGCTGTAGCAGTGGTAAAAGTAAGTAAAATCCTGAGCGGTAATATGAATTAATGCAACGGGCCCGTTTCAGCAGGTTTTAGTGTTCGCCTGTTGTATTATTCCCATTCGATAGTAGCAGGTGGCTTGGAACTGATATCATAAACCACCCGGTTGATCCCCTTAACCTTGTTAATAATTTCGCTCGAAACCGAAGCCAGGAAATCGTAAGGAAGTTGCGCCCAATCGGCAGTCATTCCATCGGTAGAAGTTACAGCCCTGAGGGCAACCACATTTTCGTAAGTACGTTCGTCGCCCATTACGCCTACCGACTGTACCGGCAGCAGCATGGTTCCGGCCTGCCACACCTTTTCATACAAGCCAAAGTTTTTGAGCCCGTTTATAAAAATAGCATCAGCTTCCTGCAAAATGGAAACCTTCTCGGCTGTTACATCGCTCAGTATACGGATTCCCAGGCCAGGACCGGGGAAAGGGTGACGGTTCAGAATATTCGGATCAATACGGAGTGTGTTGCCTACCCGACGTACTTCATCTTTAAAGAGGCTTTTAAGCGGTTCAACCACTTTCAGTTTCATAAAGTCGGGCAAGCCGCCCACGTTGTGATGGCTTTTGATAGTTGCAGAAGGACCTTTAACCGAAACCGATTCAATTACATCAGGATAAATGGTTCCCTGGGCCAGCCATTTCACATTTTCGATGCGTTTGGCTTCGGCATCAAATACATCGATAAATGTACGCCCGATTGCTTTTCGTTTGGCCTCAGGTTCAGTAATTCCTTTCAGTGCATCCAGAAACTGTTTGCCGGCATCAACCCCTTTCACATTCAGCCCCATGTGTTCGTACGAATCGAGCACAGATTGAAATTCATCCTTACGTAAAAGTCCGTTGTCCACAAAAATGCAGTACAATTGCTTCCCGATGGCTTTGTGAAGCAAAACGGCAGCAACCGTACTGTCGACACCACCCGAAAGCCCGAGTACAACTTTATCGGTACCCAGCTGGCTTTTTAATTCGGATACTGCTGTTTCAACAAATGCCAGGGGTGTCCAGTCCTGGCTGCAGCCGCATATATCGACCATAAAATTCCGCAGCAGAATGGTTCCATCAACGCTGTGATACACTTCGGGATGAAACTGTATACCGTAAGTAGGTTCCCCCTGAATGCTGAAACCAGCCACTTTCACGTCGGGCGTGCTGGCAATGATTTTATATTTTTCGGGTATTTCGAGTATGGTATCGCCATGACTCATCCACACCTGGCCGCCATCGGACATACCACGCACCAGTTCATTATGGTGATCGATAAACGAAAGATTAGCCCTGCCATACTCTCTTATTTTGGAAGGAGCCACAGTGCCGTTGTCGATGGTAGACAGATATTGAGCCCCGTAGCAAACGCCCAGCAACGGGAATCGGCCCCTGATACCCGAAAGGTCGGGCGACGGCGCATTTTCGTCACGCACCGAAAAAGGGCTTCCCGAAAGAATAACGCCTTTAATATGGTTGCCGAGTTCGGGAATATGGTT
This sequence comes from uncultured Lentimicrobiaceae bacterium, assembly GCA_964400395.1. Lineage (GTDB taxonomy): Bacteria > Bacteroidota > Bacteroidia > Bacteroidales > UBA4417 > UBA4417. The sequence goes on from CAYNVK010000154.1 coordinate 3,452, forward strand.
GAACGGATGTATTTCGCAATACACATTAAGTTCGCGTATACGCCTGGCAATGAGCTGAGTATACTGCGAACCAAAATCGAGAATCAGAATTGTTTCGTGCATGATGCAAAGATAAAAAGATTGTAGGATGTAGCATCAAAAATACATGTGTTCTGAAATTATTAGCCTTTACTTGTTATATTTAAACAATTCTATATACATTTGCTTAACAGCAAATTTTAAATAATACAAACAAAACTCTTTTACTATGAAAAAATTATTCATCACACTCATCTTTGTTTTTACAACAGTAATTTTTGTGAATGCCCAGGAAATAGGGGTTCGTTTCGGAGGAACCAATGGTGCCGGTGGCGCTGCGCTTGATGGCGTTTTTGGATCCAAATTAGGCAGAATTCACGCCGATCTTGGATTTTACAGTGGTGGTGTAGGCATTGATGCGTTATGGGATTTTGTTTACAAACCACTCGGCGGAGAAGCTTTTAACTGGTACCTGGGTGCCGGACCAACAACCTATATCGGTGACGATTTCTGGTTGGGTGTTTGCGGTGAAATCGGACTTGAATATAAATTTAACAGCGTGCCAATTTCGATCGGTGCTGACTGGCGTCCTACTTTATGGATTGTTGAAGAAACAAATTTCGGAGCCGATTCATTTGGTTTGAACGTTAGGTTCAGGTTCGGTAAATAAACATAACATTTCAGGCCATAGCCTGTGTATTCGATTTCCCGGCAATTCAGGGAATCAGAAAAAAAGAAGCGCAGAAAACCGGTGTTCATCCTGGTTTTTCTGCGCTTGTTTATTTATTATCCAATTCAAATATCAAAGTAAGAACTTCAGGTCATCGCCGGGGAATAATTCCAAAGGCACCTCCCCTGCTTTGAATAAACGCATCGGCCTTTTACCCAGCAATTGCATATAATCGCCATCCAGCAACAGCGCAGTAGCCTCGCGTAAACCAACAACAACCACTTCAGGATTCAACGCCTGGAATTCGTTGATCCGTTGCTCGCGGGTTTCGCCTCCATGCCCTTCGGGATTGGCATCCAGGTAATGCGGGTTTATCTGGAACGGCACAAGATTGAGGGTCGAAAATGAGGAGGGCTGTATAATAGGCATATCGTTGGTGGTACGCAGGCTTGGGCAGGCCACATTGGATCCGGCGCTCCAGCCGATGAAGGGTGTACCCGCTTTCACTTTTTCCCTGATTGCCTCCATCAGGCCTGTGTCGTGCATCATCTGAACCAGCCTGAAAGTATTACCTCCGCCTACCACGATGCACTCGGCCTGAAGTACCGCCGATACAGGATCAGCCACTGTGTGCACCGACTGAACCGCGCAACCCCACAGGCTGAAAACATCACGTACACGGCTGGTGTAATCATCCCAGCTGACAGTAACACCGGCATAGGGTACAAAAAGACAGGATTTCAGGTTATTCACCCGTATAAAATCAGCCAGGATTTCGCGTGGCCAGCCCAGGTAATCCTCGCCGGGATTGGTTGAATTGCTTAATAATAACAGTTTCATTGTTTTTAATATTTTGGACCAAAGGTAATGGTTTTGTTTGATGCTGAAAGCGGGAGAAGATGTAAGATGTAAGGTGTAAGATGTAAGGTGTAAGATGTAAGATGTAAGGTTTTGGGGCATGAATTAAGATTGATCAGGAATAATCAATTTAGGAAGGATTTAAAACTCTTCCCCTGATTATAGCTGCAAGCTGTATGGATTTATCTCCGGATTAACACCGATAAAGCACTGCATACCTTTGAGTATACTGATGAAACAAAGGATTAATCATTGTACAATCAATTTAAAAGTTGGAAATCGTATTTTGACTGGCATACCTTTTGAATTAGCAACACAAACCTCTAATTTTGTCCGCATAAACAATCGCGATGCAAAAAGGAGTATATAATCGTAGTGCCATCATCATGTTATGGATCACATCGGCCATCTGGGGTTTTGCATTTGTAGCCCAGCGTGCAGGTATGGAATTTATAGGGCCATTTACATTTAACGGCATACGGTTTTTATTGGGAAGTGCATCACTGCTGCCTTTGATTTTGTGGCAGAAATACAAACAGAAAAGCCAGGCTAAAAAAAGCGGGAATATTGTTGCGGGCAGCCTGCTTGCCGGTACGGTTCTTTTTATCGGGGCTTCGTTGCAACAGGCCGGCATGGTTTATACCGAGGCCGGGAAAGCCGGGTTTATCACCGGTTTCTATGTAATCCTGGTACCGCTCATCGGCGTATTTATCGGTCAGCATATCACCAAACTGCTTTGGACAGGCGCTGTTATAGCCCTTGCCGGTTTATACCTGCTTACTATTAACGGGCCTTTAACCTTACAGAAAGGAGATATCCTGATCCTGGTGAGTGCGCTTTTTTGGGCAGCGCATGTACAACTGATCAATAAACTGGTTGATACACACGCAGCGCTGCCCTTGTCGGCCATGCAGTT
>CAYNVK010000154.1:6013-7524 GCA_964400395.1 uncultured Lentimicrobiaceae bacterium
TGCGTAACCTGGCAGGCTGCCTGCTTATGCTTGCCGGCATTGTGATCGTTCAGGTATGGGGCAGTAAAAGATAAGCCGGGCTATTGATCAGCATCAAAAAAAAAATAAATCGTATTTTCCCCCGGAAGCCGGGTTGGTAAAAGCCCGTTTTAGTTAACTTTGAATTCCTTTTTAGCGTGGTGCGATCATACCTTCGGGAATCTTTCGCTAACGAAATTCAAACCATACTTTTCCTATGCCATATTTTAACAGATAACTCTCATAAAATCATACATATGTTTTCAACTGAAATTTACATCCAACGCAGGGCCAAATTAAGAAAGACTGTTAAATCAGGTTTAATCCTGCTGCCGGGCAACGACGAAAGCCCGATGAATTATGCCGACAATGGTTATCATTTCCGGCAGGACAGCACCTTCCTTTATTTTTTCGGCTTACAGCATCCTTTCCTGGCAGGTATACTTGATTGCGATAGCGGGGATGAAATGATTTTTGGAAACGACCTTACGGTTGAAGATTTTGTTTGGATGGGTCCTCAGCCAACACTTTCAAAACAAGCCTTACAGGTGGGGGTAAACAAAACAGGCGACCTGGCCTCGCTGGTGGTATTGCTGGAGGAAGCACGTATTAAAGGACGAAAGATACATTTTTTGCCACCCTACCGGCCCGAAAATAAGATCAAACTCTTCGAATGGCTTGGCGTACCACCCAACGAAGCAAAAATGAGTGCATCACTCGAGCTGATTATGGGTGTTGTTAACCAAAGGAATTATAAATCGGCTGAAGAAATTGAAGAAATAAGAAAGGCCTGCGACATCAGTGTTGATATGCACACCCTTTCGATGCGTATGGCAAAGCCGGGAGTTTCGGAAGCCCGCATTGCTGCAGCAGTTCATGAAGTTGCGCTGGCTTCGGGCGGACAAATTGCGTTTCCGATCATTGCCACCATCAACGGGCAAACCTTGCACAATCATTACCACGGAAATACTTTAAAAGAAGGGGATATGTTCCTGCTCGATGCCGGGGCCGAAACCGCCATGGGATATGCAGGCGACCTTTCGAGCACCACGCCGGTGAGCGGGAAATTTACATCGCGGCAAAGGGATATTTATAACATTTGCCTCGACAGCCACAATACAGCCATCAGCATGTTGAAACCCGGCATACCATTCAGGGAAGTGTATTTTGAATCGGCAAGGGTTATTGTTCGTGGCCTGAAAGACCTGGGCCTGATGAAAGGTAATGTTGACGACGCCATTCAAAACGGGGCACATGCCATGTTTTTCCCATGCGGGCTGGGCCATATGATGGGCCTCGATGTGCATGATATGGAAGACCTGGGCGAAGTATATGTGGGTTATGGCGGGGAACCGAAAAGCACCCAGTTCGGGCTGAAATCGCTCCGGCTGGGCCGGAAACTGGAACCGGGGTTTGTATTTACCATTGAACCCGGCATCTATTTTATTCCCGAGCTGATTGACCAGTGGAAAGCTACCCGTCATAACAGCGAG
>CAYNVK010000155.1:0-7522 GCA_964400395.1 uncultured Lentimicrobiaceae bacterium
AACCCGATCTGCCATTGGCTTGAATATGAGATAACTGCTGATTTATTTGCAGCCAAAGGATCGAACCTGGTATTAGGAGCCGAAATGTTTGAAGCCGACAACCAGCTGATTGTTAACGAATACCTGGCCGGACTGGTAAAGGAAAAAGATTTCGAAGCCCAGGCCCGGCTCTGGCCGAATTACAAAACCGATTACAAGCGGTTGCTAAACTTTGCCCGCGACAGCAGCCTGCGGTTTATCGCAACCAATATTCCGCGCCGGTATGCTGCTATGGTTAACAAAAGCGGGTTCGAAATACTCAGTACCCTGGAAAAGGATGCACTGGCATTTATGGCGCCACTACCCATAAAATACGACTCAACGCTGGCTTGTTATGCCGATATGGCTAAAGCCATGGGTGGCGGTCCTTCGCACGTAACCAGTAATATTACCAAGGCCCAGGCCATGAAAGATGCAACCATGGCGCATTTTATCCTTGCGAATTTCACAAAAGGGAAAACATTCCTGCATTATAACGGCAGCTACCACAGCGACCGCTTTCAAAGCATCATCTGGTACCTGAAACAGGCAAATCCCGATCTGAAAATAGTGACCATTTCATCCGTTGAACAGTCTGACCTGGATGAGCTGAAAAAAGAATCGGAAGGTCTTGCCAATTATATCGTGACTGTATCTGAAACTATGTCGAAAAGCCAGTAGCCGGCGATTGACAGGTGTAAGGTATAAGATGTAAGTGGTAAGATGTAAGGTTGGCTGGATAGTAAAACCGTCTATTTACACGAATGTAAACATCAGGTTTACAAAGAAATTCCATACGGTAACAATTCCAATGGCGAAAAGCTTGGAGACGTAGAAATTATGGTTTCGTTTGCTCACCAGGAACCATATTACCATAGTGTTCATTCCCAGGCCAATAACGGAGAAGAAAAGGAAACGAGAGTATTCAATAGCCAATTCGGGGTTGTTGCTGTGGAAGGTCCACCAGCGGTTCAGGAAATAATTGCTGCTTGCAGCAAAAGTAAAGCCTATCGCATTGGCCAGGTATTTCTGAATTTTAGCCTTTTCCTTACTAACCCAGGTGAATCCAAAATCGACCAATACACCTGTAGCTCCTACAGCCCCGAACTTCAGAAATTTAACAAATACCTCCTGTGTAAAATACTGCATCATAGGCGGCAAAGATACATAAAATCACTTTTCGGCAATACAACTGTAAAATGGGGTGATAAAGCTGTTGTAAGCCTCACAGATGGAACTCAATACACTGGTTTAGCGGCGAAAAAACACCTTCAGTTGCGAATCAGAACTGAACGATAAGTATCTGTTTTACGCCCTCCCTTATAATTTCAACACTTGCTACCTGCCCTGCTTTCAGCTTACCCAGCCGGGCCATATAATCGTAAATATTGGTCACCGGCTGCGCTTCGATGGAGATAATCCGGTCGCCCTTTACAATACCGGCACGGTCAGCAGGCCCGCCTTTACGAACGCCATCAACCCTGAGCCCGTTATTATCAGTAGAAACCATATCAGGCACAATGCCGAGGGTAACTTTCATATTCCGGCCATACCTGGGGGCCTGTTTTGCACCGGCTTCGCGGAAGGTAAGACGTTTACCCGTTGAGAGCACATTTGCGAGGTCGTAAGCCATATTGAGCAACGAAACTTCACCTGCATAATCAATTTTATCGGCATCATCTGCCGGTTTGTGATAATCGTCGTGAACACCGGTGAAGAAAAAGAAAACCGGAATATTTTCGCTATAAAAAGAAGCATGGTCCGACGATCCGTAACCATCGGGCGAGTGGGTCACGCTGAACGGCCTGCCCGATTCAAGCACCTTGATGAGAGAGTCGGATTCAACCGACGTTCCCGTTCCGCCAATCACGATAGTTTTAGTTTCAGGATTCAGTCGGCCGATCATATCCATATTGATCATGGCATTTACTTTTTTCAGATCGACAGGCGATTTGCTCACAAATTCCTTGGAGCCCAGTAAGCCCATTTCTTCACCGGTGAAAGCCACAAAAACAACGCTGCGTTTCAGTTTTGCCTTGTTGGCCGAAAGTTTCTGAGCCAGTTCAATAACCCCGGCTGTACCCGAAGCATTATCGTCGGCGCCGTTATGTATGGCTGGCACTTCGGGTGCACGCGAACCGCTGCCTTCGCCACCCATCCCCAGGTGATCGTAATGACCACCAATAACAATATATTCCTTTTTAAGCACCGGGTCGCTACCTTCAATCATGCCAACCACATTCTGAACGGTTACCCTGGTTTTTACCACATCCGCGGTAGCAGTAACAACAGGCTCGAGGTAAATAGAAGCCGGTTTGTGGTTTTCTTTCATCTGGGTTTCGAGTGCAGCAATGCTGTAATTCATTGAAGCCATTATTTTATCAGCAAATGCCCTGGTAATGCTGAAAACCGGAATTCCTGCATCGGATGGCGATTTGTCGTACTGCATATGCATAATCACATCGGTTTTTTCGATGTCGGCAGGCGATACCAGCATCACGCCGATGGCACCTTTGTCCTTAGCCGTAAGCACCTTACCACGCTCCTGCTCATAAGGCAGGAAAGCACTGTTGGCCTTTTCAGGTTCCGGATCGCCACGCAGCACAATTACCCATTTACCTTTTACATCAAGCCCTTTATAATCGTTCCATTTCAACGAATCGAGGTCGAGATCGAATCCATACCCGGCAAAAACTACGTTGCCCGAAGCAACAGCCGAATTTGAAAATGAAAGCGGCGTAAAATCGACATTGTAAACAGCTGAAACCTCATCGAACTTAATGGAATTATTTTTACCTGCTTTTACATCAGTAACGATTTCGAATTTCTGGTACCCGTTATCGCAAAGCAGCTTAAGGCCTGCCTTGGTAAAACAATTCCTGATATAAGAGGCAGCCAGCGCATCTTCGGGGGTACCCGGTTTGCGGCCTTTAAGCGAATCGGAAGCCAGGTAACCGATCTGTTTCTGAAGGTCAGCGGCAGTGATTTCGGGATTATACTGAGCTAACAGACTTTTCGACGAAATTAAAAGTACAATCAGTAGCAAATAAGAGGTGAAACGTATCATGATGTTGTATTTACTTTTTACGGATGGCAAACATATGTATTTTTATCCATTTTTTATAACCAAATGAGCAGCGCTTCGTAATTTACAGAGGCTGGCCCGGTTAATGAAACCTGCAGGAGCAATTTCTATACCAAAAGAGCAGGGATCGGAATTACAATCCGAAATTATAATTTCTGGTATTCAAATGAAGGATAACCTTTCTGTAACCTTCGGTTCAGGAATTTATAAAAACCGATGAAACGGAATTTATACAAAAACCCTTTAGTGTCGCGAATCACATAAGTAATATCCGACTCAACTGTGTACGTGCCTGAGGTGAAATTGTATTCTTTCCAGTCGTACCCGATCCTGTCGGCTTGCCTGGTAAAATTCATTTTTTGAGCCTTTTCGAAATTAATATCGGCAAACGGAGTTACTGAATCTACAGCCACTTCTACAAACCTGCTGTTGAGCAGCACGCCCGTGACCAGGTATGGGTATGGTTCGCCGACATCAGTAAAAAGCAAGGTAGTATACTGGCTGAAGAGCAAATCCCAGGAGGTATTGCCAGGCTCCGAAACTTTACTCGCCGGGTTGGTAATAGAAAACAGGGCATGGTTATTCCCGCTTATTTTGGATACAGCATAAGATTTTGGATTTTTCCCGTCCAAGGCCGCAACCCGGAAATAATAAATACCATTCGCCAGGCTATCGATCACCAGTTGGCAGAAGCCCAATGACTCACCAAATTCGTTCATTCCCCGGTCGATGACCATCAAGCGATTGGTTCCAATGGTATCATTTCCTGAAATGGTAAACCATTTACCAATGGCCAGTGAATCAGCGCTTCCATCGGAAGGATTAAAAATCCATTTTGCCCCGGTGGTGTCAGCCGCGGAACCAAAAACCTGGCCTTCGAGATAGGCTGATTTCATAAAACTTGCGCTGTTCAGTATCACACGCCACCCAAGTGGTGAACACTCAAAACCGAGATCCCACGAACTTTTGAGCACGGTGCTCACTGCGAGGCTGTCGTGAAGATTGTAATACACCTGGTTTTTGTAGCTATCGGTAAGCGCCACCGTATCGGTAACATAATTACCCGGTTTGTGCGGTGTAACGGCTTCGTCTTCCTTAAAACATGACGTTACCAGCACAAGTAATGAAATTATCGAAAGATTGAAAAAAAGTCGCAGCATCAGAATTTCTTAAAATTATAGGTAAGCTTAACAAATGCCGACCGGCCCCAGGCTACACGCGAAGCACCATCGGCACCACCGCTGTGCGCGCCTCCTGCAACCATGCCTGCCTGAACATCTGTAACATCGGTAAGGTTCTTCCCTCCTACTGAAATTGAAAACATATTCTGGAAGAAATTTTTCATAACGCTTATATCCAGGTTCGAATATCCTTCGATATAATCATTTTCAAATGAACCCTCGGGGGTGAGTTGCGGGAAACGCCCGGTATACTTATAAATTGCCGAAACCGAGGCTTTCAGCTTCTCGAAATTATAGGTAACCATGGTATTGAAGTCGGTACTGTAATGAAAGGATTGATCGGACTGATCGGCAGTATTATCAGGAAACCTACGGCCAACATGCGAAACACCGGCTTTAATGGTAATGCGCGGGTAAAAACTAACTGTAGCATTGGCTTGAATGCCCCTCGAAATGAACCGGGAAATATTCCCATACGTGTAGGTGGTGATGTCGCTCCCTTCCTGGAAAAGCCAGATCATATTATACACGTAATTATAAAACAGGCCCAGGTCGGTATTGAGGTATGCTTTTGAGGTTTCGCGGTTATAACTGAAGTTGAGGTTCACATTATGCGAGTTTTCAGCTTCGAGGTCAGGATTTCCGTGCAGGTTATGGTTTATATCCACAAAATCGAGGTAAAGCTCCTTGATGGACGGAGCCCTGAATCCGCGGGCATAGGTTGCCCGAACCGAAGTATGCGGTGTAAACCCATACTTGATATTTACCGAATACACTACCGGCGCATTATACTTGGTATTATAGCTGAACCTGGCGCCAGGTTGCAGGGATATTTTTTCGATTGGGTTGTATTTTATGCTTATAAATCCGGCATAATCGCCGATTTGCTGGGAGCCGCCTTCGATGCGTTGCCCTTCGTTTACCTCGAGGTTACCATCGAAACCAACCTGGTAGTTGAGTTTCTGATTCGGGTAATTGCGGTTATACCAGGCACGCAACAAATAGCTGCCTACTGAAGTAGTATCGCCCCCAGCCAGTTGTTTTTCGAGAATAGTCAGATCGTTTTGGTATACCTCCCGGGTTCGGTTATAGGTAGAGTAAGCGCCCACAAAACTGATCTGGCGATTTGCGGAAATGGTATAAGAGGCTTCAGCTTTTGATGTCTGGCGGATGGTATGGTAGTAATTGTCGATGGCGGTTTCGTAGTATGGTTTTTGCAGGTCGCCCTTATCTTCCAGCATTTCGTCGAAATACTGGAACGAAATTTTAGCCCGTGTTTTTGCACCCGAATACAGGTAATATGCATCGGCATTATACTGTAGTTTAGGTTTCCATTGCATCGACCGCAGCGTGTCGTTGGCCGAATAGCCATCGAAAAAATTGCGGGCCATATCTACCGATACATTATGATTTTTTTTGTGTACCGAAGCCCCTGCATTAAAATTATACACACCAACCGATTCGAGGTAGGCATTGGCAAATGCGGTGAATGAAGTATTCTTATTTTCCTTGGTAATGATATTTACCACGCCGGCTATGGCATTACTCCCGTAAATTACCGACATGGGGCCCTCGATAATTTCGACATGGTCTACGTTATAAAGGTTGAGCTGGTTCAGGTCGATATTTCCGTTTAATCGGCCTACCACAGGCACCCCGTCGACCAGAAATTTTACATTTTCGCCCGAAAGGCCCTGCAGGCTGAGGGTGCTCCCCAGCACACCACCTTGCGATACGCGCATGTTGCTTTCGGAACTCAGCAGGTCGGTAAGGTTGGTTGCTGCCTTCAGTTCAATTTGCCGGCTATTGATAACATTAATTTTGTAGATGGATTTATCTGCTTTTTCAGGTGCATATTGAGCGGTGATAACCACTTCGTCCATATTTAGCACTGCCGGATCGAGCAACAGGGTTTTCGAGACAGCAGGTTTTAAGGTATCGACCAGGGTTTTGTAACCAATAAAGCTTACGGTAACCTTACTGGGCGCTTTCACCGTGTTGGCTACTTTACCCGACATGTCGGTAACCACAAATTTTTGTGTTGCAGTTTTAAGATCTTCAAAACATACTGTTGCGTAAGGTACTGCTTCCCTGGTTTTTGCATCAACTACACTGACAGTATACTGCTGACCGTAGACTACGCCCACAGCCAGCAGCATTGCCATCATCCCTGTTAACCTGATAAACAAACTATTCAGCATTTCTGCATTTTTAATGGTTTTGTAAACACCCACGTTGTTCGAAAATTTAATGTGGTTTGCTGCCAGCCTGAGCTTTCGGTCAGGCCGGCAGTATCACCATTAGCCCTACTAATCTATTAAACAAAACATTCAACAATAAGCGTTTACATATCTTTACAATGAAGGATCAGTGTTCCGGTTATGTTGATGTTGTACCGCCAGCCGGTATAAATGCTACCAGCCGGCAGTTAAACATCAAACCTTATATAACCTGTTAAACAAAACCCTCATTTTTAATTATTCACAACAACTTTACGGGATACCACTTGTGTACCTGCCTGTATTTTCAACATATAAATCCCCGAAGGAAGACCTGATACCGGGATTTGCAATGTATTAAGATCTTCGGCCTGTACATCGAAGCGCCTGTTCATTACAACACGCCCCGAAATATCAAGCAGTGTAACTACTGCATTCCCTGATTTGCCCGGGTTTACAACCAGGTTCATATTTTCCCTTACCGGGTTGGGATATACAGCGGCACTAAAGCCTGATTTCTCAATTTCGTTGATGCCGGTAAACGAGATCACTTCTTTTTGCAGCACAATACGGCCCGTGGAACTTCCCACAAATTCTTTAAATACCAGTTTATTGATTTTGCCACCCTTATCCTGAACAAAATAAATGAGTGAATCGACTGTATGGTATTTGAACTCCGAATCCAGGTATTTCCATTCCCATCCTACAGCCGAGCGCGACGAGTCCATGGTTGCCGGAGCAGTCATCATGAAACCAGGGGCAACATGATCGTACTTTTTAACTTTCACTTTGTAATTACTCAATACACCGGTAACCGGGTATAATGTACCGGCGTTCGCGCTGCCTGCAGGATAGGTATACATGTACTTGGCAAACAGGATATCCCACTGTGTAGACGGAACAGGTTCAAAATCTACTACCTGGTTGGTAGTAATTGAAAACCCGACAAAGTTCTTTGTTGAATACGGATTACAATCCAGCAAAATGGTGGTATCATTTTTATTATCCAGCTTGGCATA
>CAYNVK010000156.1:0-7434 GCA_964400395.1 uncultured Lentimicrobiaceae bacterium
ATTGATTTGTTGATATACCAGGCCAAAGTAAGTCTGGCACAAGGCTCACTGGCCCAGGCTCAGGCTGAATTGGCAAAAGCCAAATCAGATCTGGATATGATTGCCCCTCTGGCAAAAATTAATGCGGTGAGTCAACGGGAACTGGTTTCAGCCCAGGCATCATACGAAGCATCGAAAGCAAAAGTACAGGCGGCAGAAGCCTCACTCGAAAATGCTAAAATCGAATTGGGTTATTGCCGGATAACAGCCCCAATTTCAGGGTTGGCAGGGATATCCAAAGTAAGGGTAGGCGATTATGTTAGGCCCGGTGCAATGTCAGTACTAAATACAATTTCCGATCTGGGAGATGTAAGGGTGCGCTTTACAATAAGCGAACAGGAATACCTTCGTTTGATTAAAGAAATAAGTAAAGAAAATTCAGGGCTGAAAGGTGCCGGTAAAACCATTTCGCTCAAATTATCGGATGGCTCAATGTATTCACACACAGGAGCTTTGAGTTTCGCCGACAGGCAGATTGACCCTACTACAGGTGCCATGACATTAGAAGCAGCTTTCCCGAATCCTGAAAAACTTCTCCGCCCGGGCCAATATGTTAAAGTTGTAGTGGTAACGGATGTTCGGAAAAATGCCTTGCTTGTTCCTCAGCGTGCAGTAATAGAAATGCAGGGCATCAGCCAGGTATATGTGCTGGGCGACAGCAGTAAAGTAGAAACTAAAATTATTGTGACAGGCCCTTCATACAAAGATGCCTACGTTGTAGAAGATGGTTTGGCAGCCGGTGATAAAATTGCTTTCGGAGGCACCCAGCTTCTCAAAAATGGTACTGTCATTACTCCGAAACCTACTGAATGGCAGCCCGGAACGCCCGATAACAAATCCGCACCTGTTAAATAATTTTTAGATAGAAAATAGTATGGGAGAATTTTTCGTTCGCCGACCAATAGTTGCCATGGTAATCAGTATCATTATATGCATACTGGGTTACCTTGCCATGCAAAAGACACCTGTCGCCCAATATCCCGATATTGTTCCGCCTCTTGTAAAAATCACCACCAGTTTTACAGGGGCTAATGCATTGAATGTTGAGCAAGCAGTTGCCACACCCATCGAACAAAAAGTGAATGGAGTGGAAAACATGTTGTACATGAAATCAATTAACACTTCGGATGGTGCGCTCACTATCGAAGTAACTTTTGATGTAGGTACTGATCTGGATAATGCCAATATGCTAACCCAGAACAAGGAAAAACAGGCAGAGCCTTTTCTGCCTCAAAGTGTAAAACAACAAGGGGTCTCCATTAAAAAATCCTTATCGTTCCCCATGTTGCTTTTTACTATTACTTCAAAAAATCCAAAATACGATGCCAAGTTCCTGAACAATTATGCAAGCATAAACATTGTTGATGCTTTGGCCAGGATCAGGGGAGTTGGAGAAGTTACCCTTTTCGGAAGCGATTACTCCATGCGAATCTGGCTCAATGCCAGCCAGATGACTAAACTTGGGGTTACCGTATCTGAAGTAAAAAATGCCCTCAATTCGCAGAATATGATCAGTCCGGGTGGAAAATTTGGTGCTGAACCAGCCCCCCCGGGAACCGAGTTTACCTATAGTGCGACTTTACAGGACCGTCTTGTAACTGAGAAGCAATTTGAAGGTATTATTGTAAGAAGCAAGGAAGATGGTTCGCAGGTGTTGCTTGGCGATATTGCCCGGATTGAACTGGGAACCGAAAACTACAGTTCGATAGTTCGTAAAAACGGGCAGGCTGCTGCTGCAATAGCTATTTATCAAATGCCTGGCAGTAATGCACTTGAAGTTGCAGAAAAAGCAAAAACTGCAATGAAAGAAATGTCGGAACGTTTTCCCAAAGATATTGAATACCAGGAATCGCTCGATACAACACTTGCTATTACAGAAGGAATTACGGATATCATTCACACTTTATTTGAAGCCATTCTCCTGGTGATCCTGGTTGTTTTTATCTTCCTTCAAAACTGGCGGGCAACACTTATCCCTTTAATTACCGTTCCGGTTTCATTGCTGGGTGCTATTGCCGTTTTCCCGTTGCTGGGATTTTCAATCAATACCCTTTCGTTGTTAGGATTAGTGCTGGCCATCGGGATTGTGGTGGACGATGCCATTGTGGTGGTGGAGGCTGTGATGCATCATATCGAGCATGGCAAAACTCCAAAGGAAGCCACCATCCAGGCGATGAAAGAAGTTTCGGGACCGGTTATGGCCATTGCGCTTATCCTGATCGCCGTATTTGTTCCTGTGGCTATGACCCCGGGTATTACCGGAAGATTTTACCAGCAATTTGCTTTAACTATTGCAGTATCAGTTGCGTTCTCAGCCTTTAGCGCATTATCACTAAGTCCTGCTCTGTGTGCCATGCTGCTAAAACCAACCAAGCCTCTCGATCAGCAAAAGGGAATTTTACCTAAGTTCTATCGCGGATTTAATAAGGTTTTCGATAAGGCTACCAACGGGTATCTGCATGGGGCCGGATTTTTTGCTAAAAAGTCAATACGTATTGTGGCTCTGCTGGGTCTGGTAATTGTTATTGCAGGCTTTTTAGGCATAAAAGTTCCTTCCGGATTTATCCCGGAAGAAGATATGGGTTATATCCTGGTTAACATTAATACTCCCCCGGCATCCTCATTACAACGTACTGATGAGGTTACCCATAAGGTTGAATCCATACTAGCTAAGGAAGATGACATTTTAGCCTATACCACTATCAATGGATTTAGCTTGCTTACGGGTTCCTATCTTCCTTCCAACGGCTTTATATTTGTCTCGCTGAAAGAGTGGGGCGAGAGGCCGGGGACAACCGCCAAACAACTGGCTGCCAAACTAAATAAGATTTTTGGGGCCGGAATCACAAATGCGACTGTGATGGCATTCGGGCCACCAGCAATCCAGGGATTGGGTGCATCAGCAGGTTTCAGCATGATGTTGCAGGATCGGGGAGGGAATACGCCTCAATACCTTGAGCAGCAAACCAAAGCATTTATTGCCGCTGCCCAGAAACGGCCTGAAATCAAGCGGATATATTCCACCTTTAACGCAGGTTCTCCGCAGTTTAAACTTGAGATCGACAACGAAAAAGCCATGAAACTCGGAGTGCCTGTTTCAACAGTCACTGAGGCGCTTGGAGCCTTTTTAGGTGCCAATTATGTAAACGATTTTAACCGCTTTGGACGGCAGTATAAGGTATTTCTTCAGGCTGAAGGCCAGGACCGTTTAAATCCCGATGCACTGCAACAGATGTCTGTTAAAAACAGTAAGGGGGATATGGTTCCTTTATCTACCCTGGTAACCGTTACCAAGGTAACCGGGCCCGATTTTACCAACCGTCTGAACCTTTTCCGTGCAGCTGAAATAGGAGGTGAGCCTGCTGATGGATTTAGCAGTTCACAGGCACTTAATGCGCTGGAGGAAGTGGCAAAGGAAGTGCTGCCATCCACCATGAGTTATGACTATATAAATCTCTCCTACCAGGAAAAGCACTCTCCCGGTGGCGCTTCGGTGTTTATAATGGCATTGGTGTTTGTGTTCCTTATTCTTGCCGCTCAGTACGAAAGCTGGAAGCTTCCTTTCAGTGTACTCCTCGGAACTCCTTTTGCCGTTTTCGGGGCATTTCTTGGGTTGTTCCTCGCACGATTTGCCAATGATGCTTATGTTATCAACGTATTCGCCCAAATCGGATTAGTGATGCTCATCGGTCTGGCAGCTAAAAATGCTATTCTTATCGTTGAATTTGCAAAATCGGAGCAGGAAAAAGGTGTTCCGCTGATGGAAGCAGCTATGACATCTGCTAAACTACGTTTCAGGCCTATCCTGATGACCGCTTTTGCATTTATCCTGGGTGTTGTTCCGCTGCTTACTGCAACCGGTGCAGGTTCACAGGCACGTATCGTAATGGGAATGGCAGTATTTGCCGGTATGCTTATTGCAACGGTTTTAGGAGTTTTCTCCATTCCGGCTCTGTTTGTGATGATTGAAAATATGGGCAAAAAGAAAGATGTTGTTCCAGAAGTTATTAAAAATGAGGAGGGCAAATAATATGAAGAAGATTCTTAGCATAATACTAATCATAGCCGGACTCTCATCATGCCTGGTTGGACCAAAATATGAACGTCCTCAAATGAAAGCCAACACCGCGTATAGTGGTGGCGATTCCTCGGTTGCAGTTTCGACTATTGTTCTTGATTCCTCTGCTTACAAGGATTCAGTTGCGCTTATCGGCTGGACCGAAGTGTATAAAGATCCGGTGCTTACCAGCCTGATTAAAACCGTGTTAAGCAATAACCTCGACCTGCTTACAGCAATTTCGAGGGTTGAAGAAGCACGTGCCATCTATGGCATTTCCAAATCTGAATTATACCCTTCATTCGGATACAATTTGAAAGCAGGCTATAATGATATTGGCGACAATGCGCAAAAAGTTGGTGCCGGAGTTAACGGTCAATCCTATAGCGGTTATGCTACCATGAATTGGGAAATTGACCTTTTTGGTAAGCTTCGCCATCAGAAACGGTCAGCGTGGGCACAATTCCTGGCAACTGAAAACAATGCCCAGGCCGTTCGCGTAAGCCTGATCGCCGAAACGGCAACCCAATATTTTTTACTTCGCGATGCCGATAACAGGCTTGCAATTGCCAACAAAACTGTTCAGGCGCGTACTGAATCCCTTAAAATTATCTCCGAACGGTTCAGCAAAGGATATGTTTCGGAACTGGATAAACTGCAGGCTCAGCAGCAATTAGCCATAGCACAGGCAGCAGTACCCAATGCCGAGCGTTCAGTTATTATTACCCAAAATGCATTGAGGGTTCTAACTGGGCTTACTCCTGGCTTAGTTGAGCGTGGCAATAGTATGTATGACCAGCAGTTACCACCCGAAATCCCGGCAGGTATACCTTCCGATTTACTGCTTCGAAGGCCCGATATTATTGCTGCCGAGCAGACCCTTATTTCGCAAACCGAAGAAATAGGCGTTGCCACTGCCATGCGGTTCCCATCCATCAGCCTCACCGGTTTCCTGGGCACTGCTACTCCCGATCTGGCCACCATTGTAGACCCGGCATCGCTTGCTCTTGGAGTTGGCGGCAGCATATTTGGTCCTATTTTCGAATTCGGCAAAAACAAAAGAAGGGTAGAAGCACAGCGTTATAAGGCAGATCAGTACAGTTATCAGTATCAAAAAACGGTATTGAATGCATTTGCTGAAGTGGATAACTCACTGGCTTCGCTGCGGCTCAATAAACAGGAGTACCAGGCTTACAAATCAGCATTGGAAGCTGCTTCAAAAGCTTATAGCCTTACCGAAGCACGTTACTACGACGGGTACACCAATTACCTCGAACTGCTCATTCAACAGGATAACCTTTTTGCTGCCGAATTCAACGAATCCACAGCCCAAACTCAGCGGAATATTGCAGTAGTTAACTTGTTCAAAGCCTTGGGCGGCGGATGGGATGCAAAATAGGTTATTACTGCCTGTAATTATAAATATTGTACTGTAAATAAAAGAGCTGAAGATGGTTATTTGATTTTTTTCAGCACAACAGTAATAGTTTTTAATAAAGCATTGATAAAGAACATCTAAAAACATTTAAACCAACATAATTATGAAGAACAAGATTGTTTTGGGCGGCTTAATGGCTGTAACGTTGTTAATATCCGTAGCCTGTAACCAGGAAAAAGCAAAACCAACTATTGATAAAGAACAAATTAGGGCTGAAATTCAGGCAATTGAAAACAAATTTGCAGATGTTTACACGCATCGGAATGCAGATTCATTAACCTATTATGCTGATAGTGCTGTAAGCTATTTTGTGGGACAGGAGCCAATAGTTGGAAAAGCTGCCATACACGAGTTTATAAAGGAAGAATTAAAAGATTTTCCCGCAGGTGCTAAAATCATTAATGAAACCATGGAAGTTTATGTTACAGATGACGGAAATAACGTAGCTGAAATTGGAACATACAAGCGTGTGGATTCTACAGGTAAAATAATGCAAAACGGACACTATTTCAGTTTCTTCGCTAAGAGAAACGGGAAATATGTCTGTACCAGGGATATGGCTACTGCTTACCCACCAGCTGAGTAATTTATTGTAATACTGGTATTTATAAACTGCTTTTCGTATGAAGGGCAGTTTCTTTTTTGTTTATTATTCCCTGTATTTATTAATTTCAGATTATATCAATGTCTTTAATTTCTGCCCCTTATAAACAAACGAGACTGCTTCCCTAAAGAAGCAGTCTCGTTGGTTAAAATTAACTTTACGGAAAAGGTAATCTGTTATATTTAAATGCAGCATTCTACCTTCTTCCGCCACCGCCACGGCTTCCACCGCCGCCGCGACCACCGCCGCCACCACTAAATCCTCCGCTACTGCGGCCACCACCATTACCGCTATAACTACCACCACTTCGTCCGCCACCGCCATACGAATTTGTTGAACCGGATGATGGGCGGGAAAAACCTCCCGATGTCGACGGACGTGTTGATGGAGAAGCTCCGGCCGAAGGACGGTCCGAGGCGCCTGTTGCAGGCCGGGTAGAAGCACCAGTCGATGGACGATTTGTACCGGTTGATGGCCGGGTAGATGCACCTGTCGATGGCCGGTTTGATGTACCAGCCGATGGCCGGTTTGAGGTACCGGTTGATGGGCGTGTTGATGCCGATCCCCGGTTCCCTCCGTAATTTCCGCTCGCATTGTAATGGCTTACGGTGTTTGAACGATTGCGTGAATTGTTGTAGTTGTTGAAATTATTGGTGTTGTGAATAACGGTTGTATTTCCATGATAACCATACCCTCCATGCCAGTAAGCCGCATGCATGCCCCAATACATACCTACCGCCACCACTGCAAACGGTGAAAAATAGGGTGGATAATATCCATAATAGTAAGGTGGATAATAGGGTACATAGGCCGGCGAATATACATACTGAACAATGGGCGCCGATTCAACAACCACAACCGTGGTTGTTGCGGGTACATTCACAACCACCGGATCATCTCCCTTGTAAGCCGGGTTAGCCGTAACAGAAGGTGAGGTGGTAGCCTGGGGTTCTACAATATAGTTTTTGCCATACAAGTCCTCGTCGCCAACAATCTGCAGGGTTACTTTATTATTTTTATCCTTCGATACCAGGATAACGGCTACATCCTGTTTTTCTTTTTCGTTTACATCAACCTGCAGAATAAATGTAAAATCCTTGTCTTTCTGTTTCGTAATTACCTTTATGAAATCTGCCTTTTTGTCCAGGTTCAGGTCCAGGTTGTTGATCCCGGTTTTCTCAAGGTTCAGTTCCTTTTCAAAGTCTTCGATGGTTTTTGATTTCTGAAAAAGTTCTAAAACAGCGTAAAGGTTTAGGTTATCGCCAGGCAGACCCAACAGCGTAGTGTCGCTCTCAG
>CAYNVK010000157.1:0-7398 GCA_964400395.1 uncultured Lentimicrobiaceae bacterium
CGAGAATACCTCCGGCTTAGAACTGCAATGTATTTTTCGAAAGCCTAGAATTTTTATTCGCTCATTGCTTATTTTTAAAGGAGCTCATGAAATCGCTTCGCTAAGTTGCTACTTTTTGTTCATGCAAAAAGTAGAAAAAGCAAATAGAAAAGGCAAAATCTGTTCAAAACGCATAATGTCAATAGGTTACTAAAACTATAAATGCATCTCGGTTTTTATTTTTTCTCTACAAAAGATTCCTTTTAGGCTTTTTAAAAAGCATTGTAAAGAACACATAAAATAAAGCTATCGCACTTTGATACTTTTACCACACTACACGTCAGAAGTCAGGAAGTGGCAGTTTTTGTATTTTTTCAGCGATCCGGCTGAGCGTCGTGCTTACATCAAAACCTAAGCGCGGAAACAATACTGCTTCATCAATGATAATATTTTATATTTACCTATGAATAAATTTACATATTTACGTTGTGGTAATGTATTTATTTATATTTTTGCAAAAAAATTAATGAAATGACTGATCACTTGAAACTTGACATTGTAAAATTTGAAGCCGCAGCAAGTAAACTGCGTGCCATGGCTCATCCTATGCGTATAGCCATAATTGAATTGCTGAATAACAACAAGAAACTCAATGTAACTGAAATATACGAAGCATTACATATAGAGCAGGCTGCAGCATCGCATCATCTTAACATACTGAAAAGCAAAGGAATTCTTGCTTCGAAACGTGATGGAAAGCAGATTCACTACTCGTTAAAGAACAGTACGCTTCTCGACATTATAACCTGCATCAACAAATGTAACGAGGCTCAATAAAACGGCGAAAGTCTTTTTATTGCGCCCGTACTTGCTGAGTTTTTACAAATCCCAGGTTTCTTCTTCTTCCCAGTTCATACGCACCTCAAATAATTTGGGGTGCATTATTACTTTTTCGGGCTGTATCTTTTTAATAAATATTCCTGTATCCCAACGTCCATTGGCATTTGCATCCATAATTGCCTTAAGCCCGTATTTCCCGGGTGGTAAAAGACCAAAATCAGCACTTTTCTCATTGGTAATAATGCGCTGGTCGACCACCAATCCTTTATCTGTAAGCAACTGAACTATAACCGGGTAACTTTTATCCTTGCGGGTTATCAGCACAGTAAACTTCCCGTACTCTTCGGGCTTTTTTACCTGGAAAGCGATATGGGTCGAATCGCAAGTATCCCTGTAAATGCCGGTAAATGCAGCTTTGGGGATATAAACATCGTATTTATCGGTCGCATTCCAATTGTATGCCAGCAGCAGATGCCTGCGGATAGTATCAGTAAATTTGATCTCCGGTTTAAAAGTAAGCGTGTCTTTCGCGGCAATGCGGGTGCACACTATTTTGTTTAAATCGTATTCGCCAACCGGGTTCACGAAGGAAATAACCAAAGGTTTATTATAGCCAAGCACCCTGTTACCTGCTGTTGAGGTAAAGGTAAGCCGGGGAGCTTTTTCAGGATTGCGTGGTTTGCCCACCACTTTCATTTCGGTCGAAATGGCTATGGTATCGAGAATAACGCCACGATCAGCAATTTCGAGTTTAAGGGTATCGGGCTTATTCAGCAGCCAGGCGTTCAGGGTATCGTTGGTATGGTTCCATTCCTGCAATGCCCAGGGCAACGAATCAGGAATATTTAATGCCCTGAACGCCGGTTTGGTTGTAGGGTAACGAAATACTACCGATAACTTATTTTTTGCGGCAATCACGCTTTTCAGCACCCGCTGTACCGAATCCGGCTGGGGGAATATGGTCATGGTTACCAGGTTTTCCTTTTTGAGATCCGCTTTTTTCATTGCCACCGTATCGTTCAGGTTGATGGCGTTATAATACGGCTGAACCGAATCGCTGCTGAAACCAACCATTTCGGTGGGCAGGTTGAACATATAATCGTTATTTCCGTCCATGAGGGCCATGGCGCAATATTTACCGGATGCCAGGTTGTTGAAATGAAAATTCCCGTTATCGGTAGTCCGCGAAACATAAACCGGGATATGTTTCATGGGGATTGAATCGGAAAAATCCTTGTACAGCCCTACAAAAACGCCTTTTGCCGGCAAACGGGTAAATGCATCGGTAACACTTCCAGAGAGGCTTAGCGAGTCAATTTCGTTGCCGGTTGAAAATGCAAAATTAAAATTCGGTATGGGATTACTTTCGTTCAGGTCGACAATGGCCTCGCCAAAATAGAAGTTATAAGTAGTATTCTGCAGCAAGGTATCCTCCAGTTTAACCACTACATCGCGGCCACGCCTGATATTAATTTCCGGCATTTTTTTGAGCGGCGGCGATATGAGCAGAAATTTTTCGGGCGATTTTAACTGTATATATTCATCGAAAGTAAGCACGAGTTTATTCCCTTGAAAATTGGTGGAGAGTGCTTTGGGCTCGGAAACCACCAGTTTGGGAGGCGTAACATCTTTTGGCCCGCCCGTGGGCGAAACAATGGTTGCACAGGCAAGCGTGTATAAAGCCAAAGCTGAAGGTACAAGGAACTTCAGTATATTGAAAATATTCTGTTTCAGGTTGAAAGGCATTGTTCCGGTAAATTTGCTTTTGCAAAGATGCGAAAAATTTGGGGAGTAAATATAAACAGCCCTTGATTGAATAAACCAGGTTGAATCAGGCATGTTAATCATTTGGCCGGGTGCAGTTATATGCTTTTAATCAAAAATAAAATCAGCAAAACATCAATTTTATAAGTTTATGATTTTCAATTAAAAACAGTATATCTATATATGCATTTTTCTATAATATATGATGAATTAGAAATTTGCCGGGTTAGCAAAAAGCCACTTGCTTAAAATTTCCCGGTTTCACGAAATTCGCAAAGTCCCAGTGCATCTATGTAATAAAGAATCATTAAATTTAACCCCGGTTTTATAACGCTAAAAAAAATAATCTTGTCCTCCCTCTTATTTTTTACTATCTTAGTTTGCCATTAGCCAAAATCAATAGTAATTTATACAACAGTAAAATGAAACAGGAAACCATGAACCACAGTCAGAAATATCATCTTGGGTTTGACCTGGGATCCATTTCGCTGAACACAGTGCTGATGGATGATGATCGCAATATTGCCGAAAACCATTACACCTATTGCGAAGGCCGGCCATTTTATGTGTTGAAGAATATTCTCGAAGATATCATAGCCAGGTATGGTGCTGAACAAATTGGCATTATAGCGCTTACCGGAAGCGGTGGCAAAAAAGCTGCCGAACTGATCGGGGGCTCTTTTATCAACGAAATCATTGCCCAATCTACCTCTGCCTCGGAGCTATACCCGGAAGCAAAAACCATTATCGAAATGGGCGGTGAAGACTCCAAGCTCATCCTGATGGAAAACGGCAAGGAAAACGGGCATTCGCGGCTGGCCGACTTTGCCCTTAACAGCCTGTGTGCTGCGGGCACAGGATCATTCCTCGATCAGCAGGCCAAAAGAATAGGTGTATCCATCGAAAACGAATTCGGCAACCTGGCATTGCTGTCGGAAAACCCACCCCGCATTGCCGGGCGCTGCAGCGTGTTTGCCAAAAGCGATATGATACACCTGCAGCAGATTGCAACCCCGCTTCACGATATTGTTGCCGGGCTTTGCTTTGCCGTGGCCCGCAATTTTAAGAGCAACCTCGGCAGGGGTAAAAAATTCAAGGCTCCGTTTCTGTTCCAGGGAGGAGTGGCTGCCAACGCAGGAATGGTAAGGGCTTTCCGCGAAGTATTCGAACTCGGGGACAACGAGCTGATCATCCCTGAATACCATGCCTCTATGGGTGCTATTGGCGCTTTGTTTCATATCCTTTCCAACGGAAGGGAAACAACACCTGCATTTAAAGGCCTGAACGATCTGGACCATTACCTGCTGAACAAAGAATACGAAAATGTTGCCCACGACCAGCTGGTTACCTCGGCTGCCATTTACAACAAGGAAGTGGTGGTAAAGAAAATACCGGGGCAGAAGATAAAAGTTTCGCTGGGTGTTGATATCGGATCGCTGAGCACCAACGTGGTGTTAATTGATGCCGAACACAACGTGGTTGCCCGACGCTACCTGCCTACGGCAAGTAAACCGCTGAATGCCGTTCAGCGCGGATTGAAAGAAATTTTCGAGGAAATAGGCTCAGAGGTAGAGGTTGTTGCGGTAGGAACAACAGGCTCAGGTCGCTACCTTATTGGCGACTTTATTGGAGCCGACCTCATTCGAAATGAAATTACGGCACAAGCCACTGCTGCCATCGACCACGACCCGACTGTTGATACCATTTTCGAAATCGGCGGGCAGGATTCGAAATATATCTCTATTCAGGATGGCGTTATTGTAGATTTTGAAATGAACAAAGTATGTGCCGCCGGCACAGGTTCATTCCTGGAAGAGCAGGCCGAAAAACTGAATATCAACATCATTAATGAGTTCGAAGAGCTGGCCCTGTCTGCTGAAAAACCGGTACGCCTGGGCGATCGCTGTACGGTTTTCATGGAATCGGACCTGAACTCGCATCAGCAACGGGGCGCGGAAAAGGACAACCTGGTAGGCGGACTGGCCTATTCCATTGTTCAGAATTATATACAAAAGGTAGTCGGCGATAAGCCGGTTGGCAACAAAATATTTTTCCAGGGCGGAGTTACCAATAATAAATCAGTAGTAGCCGCATTCGAGAAAATTACCGGCAAGCCCATCATTATCCCGCCGCATTTCGATGTTACCGGGGCCATAGGCGCGGCCATCCTCGCCAGTAAATCGATGACCGAAGGACAACCCTCGCGTTTCAAGGGCTTTCATATCAGTGAGCTGCCTTTCAGTATTGATAGTTTTACCTGTAAGTCGTGCACCAATCACTGCGAAATACAAAAAGTAAAAGTAGCCGGCGAAAAGAAAGCGCTTTTTTATGGTGGGCGATGCGAAATGTACGAAATTGACGACCGCAAAGGCAAAGGGAAGGATATACCCAATTATTTTGAAGAAAGACTTAAATACCTGGTTGGCGATTTTACGGAATCTCCGGCTGATAGCCGTGTCACCATAGGTATACCACATGCGCTGATGGTTTTCTGGCAGCAGTTCCCGTTCTGGCGCACTTTTTTTAATGAACTCAATTTCCGGATTGTACTATCGGACCCCACCGATTACCAGCTTACCAAAAAATCGCTCGAAATAATGGTTGCCGAAACCTGTTTCCCGGTTGAGATTATACACGGACATGTTGAAAACCTGTTACAGAAAAAAGTCGATTTTGTTTTTCTGCCTTTTATAGTGAATGCGAAAGGAGCCAAAACAAATCCAACCAACAATCCCAACTGTCCCTGGATACAAACATATCCATTCATGCTGCGGAGCGCCTTTACCGATCCGGCAACCAGGGATAAATTCCTTACCCCTACCCTGCATTTCCGCTATTTCGGCAAGGTACTCAACAACGAGATTTCCTCGTTTATGAAAGAGAAATTTGGCATCGCAAAATCAAAAACCATAAAAGCAATACTCAGGGCTGATGAGCAGCAAACCATGTTCGAAACGGTTTTGCGTTCGCGCGGCCGCAGCATACTCGAAAACCTGCCTGCCGACAAAAAAGCCATGGTAATACTTGGCCGCCCTTACAATACCGGCGACCCTGCATTAAACCTCCGCCTGGTGGAGAAACTCATTAACCTGAACACCATTCCGATCCCGCTCGATTTCCTGCCCTTGCACGAGGAAAATATTTTCGAAGATTACCGGATGATGTACTGGCCCAACGGGCAAAAGATACTTGCAGCATCGCGGCTGATACGGAAAAACAAGAATTTATTCGGCGTTTACATGGGCAATTTCCGCTGTGGCCCTGATTCGTTCCTCACGCACTATGTACGCGAGGAAATGAAAGGCAAACCCTACCTGCACCTGGAAGTTGACGAACACAGCGCTGATGCAGGGCTGGTAACCCGGCTCGAAGCCTTCCTCGACAGCCTCGAAGGATACCTGAAAGTACAGGGTGAAAAAGAAATTCCTGCAAAATACGTGCATAACCTGGCCAACAAGGTTGAGGGCCGTACACTTTATTTCCCTTATGCCCGCGATACCGTGCATGCCATGGCCGCGGCTTCACGTTTGTGTGGCATCAACGCCGAGGTACTGCCCATGCCGGGACCTCACGAAATTGAAATTGCCCGAAAGCAAACCAACGGGCAGGAATGCTTCCCGTTTATTGCTACACTGGGCAGCTTCCTGAAAAAATTACAGGAGCCCGGTGCCGACCCCTCGAAGATGACATTTTTTATGCCCGACCACAACGGGCCCTGCCGTTTTGGAGATTATAACAAGTTGCACCGGATTATTTTCGACAGGCTGGGCTATTATGAAGCTGAGATTTTGACCCCTACCAATGATAATTCCTATGCCGAAATAGCGCCCGGCAAATCGGCAAAATTCAGGCTCAATGCCTGGAAAGGAATTGTGGCTACCGACCTGCTTAAGAAAATGGTACAGGAGAAAAGACCTTACGAAAAAGTGAAAGGCTCTGCCGAAACACTTTACCAATACTGGCTTCAGAAGGTTATTGAATCGGTTGAAACCGGTTCGGGGACCCTGCCCAAAACGCTGGAACAGGCTGGCAAAGCCTTCAGCAAACTCGAAGTGATTGAAGGTAAACGGAAGCCAGTTATCGTAATTGTTGGCGAAACCTTTATGCGCGATAATCCGTATTGCAGTTCGTACCTGGTCGAAAAACTGGAAGCCCTGGGTGCCGAAACCATTATGGCGCCTTTCGGCGAATGGCTCATTTATTCGTCGTACCGGTATGAGCGCGACAGCATCTGGAAAGGCGATATAAAAGGCTTGTTTAAAGCCAAAATACAGCAGTGGGGGCAGCATTACACGGGCAACAAACTGAAAAATTCAGTGAAAAACTTCGTGGAAATGGAACGTGAAATAGAGCTCGAAGAAATGATTGAAAAAAGCGCGCCCTATATCCATAAGGACTACGACGGCGATCCGATTGCTGCCTTTGGCACGGCCGGCGGACTGGTAAAAACCAATATTTCGGGTGTAATTTACATCATGCCTTTTACCTGCATGCCGGGTACACTGGTGGCCTCTGCCAGCAACGAATTCCGACGCAACAACAGCAATATCCCCTGGGAAAACATTGCTTACGACGGACAGGAGTCGACCAACATCGATTCGCGGCTTCAGGCCTTTATGCATCAATGCAAATTATATGCTAAAGCCAATAACTTCAACGAGGAAAGGGTGACAGCTGAAACTGCGTAACAACAGAACCACATTGGTACGCGTATCTCTTTCACATTCGCCTGGTTGATTTTACCCATTTCGAGGAATTCATTCGCTTAAT
This sequence comes from uncultured Lentimicrobiaceae bacterium, assembly GCA_964400395.1. GTDB lineage: Bacteria > Bacteroidota > Bacteroidia > Bacteroidales > UBA4417 > UBA4417. The sequence continues at coordinate 7,354 of CAYNVK010000157.1, forward strand.
CAGTTTACCTGCTGTGAAAAATAAATTTCCACAGCAGGTATTTCA
>CAYNVK010000158.1:0-7394 GCA_964400395.1 uncultured Lentimicrobiaceae bacterium
TCGGACGAAAAGACCAATATCCCCATGCAAAATATGCTGATAGATATAATTCTCAGGTACCGGTTTGATGTTACGGTTCCTAAAAACGAACGATTAAAATTCACTTATACGTTTATTCTTTAACCACACAAATCAAATGCTTATGAAAAAGAAAACCCTGACACTAAGCCTGTTTTTAACTCTTACTGCATCCGTATTTGCACAAAAAACCGAAGAGATGAAAACCGTTTGGGAAACCAAACTGAATTATGAATACGACATCACCGGCCTGGATGAAAATCTGAAAATTATACACGGCAGCAACGAGAAAAACTTTGGAGTGCTTAATGCCGAAGACGGAACCAAGAAGTGGGTGAGTAAATTTTCCGAAATCAGCGAAGAAATTAAAAAGGTCGATCTGCAGATCCCCATGTACGAATCGAAGGCTATTTTCCTGTTCGACAAAAAAATGGGTAAAGACCAGATGGTGGTTGTGGATATTGAAACCGGCAAAATGCTTTGGAGCACAGGCAAATACCAGGGAATAGAAGACCAGGACGAAATTGTATATATTCCTGAAATGGATGCTTATGCCGTTGTTACCAAGGATGCACTCACCATGGTAAAAGCACGTACCGGCGAGGAACTCTGGAGCACCAAAACCATGAATACCCCTGTTGGCAGGTATATTTATGATGATAAAGAGAAAACAATCACCATGGTAAATATGCCACGCACTTTCCTGGGGTCGTTGGTAAAAGGTTTTAAAAACCAGATACTTAAAATTAATGTTAAAAACGGAGATGTAATCTGGGAACAAACCTACCGCGGATTTATTGAAAAGAAAGTAGTTACCAGAGAGCCTGTTGCTCATTTTGTGCTGGCCGAAGGAAATAAATTAATGCTTCAGCTTAATGGATTACAGGTATTTGATTACAAAACAGGCAAACCATTGTGGAGTGCAACCTACGATGTAACTTTCGAAGAATTTGCCAAAGTGAAAACGCCCGGCCGTGTAAAGGCAAAAGGTGTTTATGGTGCTGTGGCTGACCCGCTTTACGATGGCGAATTTGTATATATTCTGGATTTCAAAAGCAAATCATCACAATACCTCAAAAAATACGAGATCAATTCAGGCAAACTTGTTTGGACTTCGCCTGAAATTAAGGATGCCAGGGCTATACCCGGATTGTATCTGGTTGATGGTGTTTTGCTGATGCAGGTTGGAGGTGCCGTTGAAGTGCAGGGGGTTACAGTACAAACCACCACCACATCAAGCGGTACAACTACAACCACCTATAAATCTATTAGCTATCAAAATGTGAAACCTTATAATGTTCAGGCCTTTAATGTGGCTGATGGCAAGCAGATATGGGAAAGCGACCGCTTTAAAAAAGGTATTTCAAATATGTTCCTGAATGGGAAAGACCTTATAGTATGCAGTGGAAAAGCTTTATACAATGTAGATTATAAAACCGGAAAAGAGAAATATGAGGTTCAGCTGGAAGGAGATGATATTTCGCTGGCTGAAAAAATTATCGATCCGGTATCACTTGGCGAAAACGTAAACAAGGACAATGTAATTATTATTGGTTCCAAAGGTGTTAGTGCCCACAATATGAAAACAGGTGCTAAAGTTTGGGCAAACAGAACTAAAAGTGGCGATTTCAATGGGATTTACGGTACCACCGCATTTTACCAGACTGAGAGCGACGATCAGTTTGCAATTGATGTAAACACTGGCAAAGCAACTTTTTATAACGCCCGAAAAAACGCGAAAGCTGAATATTCGTCGGATGGCAATTACCTGTACGCTTTCGAAAAGAAAGTCGTAACCAAATTATCAACGAAATAGAATAGTTTATCCCTAACCGAACCCTGACAGGGTTTAAAACTCTGTCAGGGTTATTTATTTATACCCGGTGAAATCCCCACCCATTCCCCTTAAAATATACCACTTCATCAATACCGGCAGCTTTCAGTAGCGAAAAACCATGTTCAAATTCTCCATCCAGTTCATGGATTTTGTGTGCATCGGAATTTACCATTACCGGTATATGCATCTGCCTGATCTGCTTCAGGATATCAAGACCCGGGTAAGTAGTATCCGAACGTTTTTTATAAATGCCACGGGTATTCACCTCCACAATAATATCGCGGTCCTGTATTAACAACAGGGTTTCCTTGATCAGCGATTGGTACCACTCCTCATCCTCTTTAAAAAACCGCCCCTGGTTGTGCATTTTTATTTTATCAAAATGACCAATAATATCGAATTGCTGGGTTTCAATCATTTCGTGAGTCTGGCGGAAATAAGCAGTAACAGCTTTGCGGATATCGCCGCCGAATAGTTCATTCAATCCCTTATCGTAGGTTCTGTAATCGGGGCCATCCGTAAACCAGAGTTCGCTGTTATCTTCAGCCCGCACCAGGTGAACTGAACCAATCAGGTAATCGAGGTTATAATCGCGCTTTATTTTCGAAAAACTTTCGGACATGCCGGGTACATAATCCATTTCCATGCCCGAATAAACGGCGATCTGGCCTGAATACTTTTGTTTCAGCGCACTCATCAGCGCCATATATTCTTCCCTGTTATTTTCTTTAAAGGAAAAAGTATTTTCGAAAGCCAATGGCGAATGTTCCGTAAAGCCGAGAATATCGAATCCTTTGGCTATGGCCTCCCGGATATAATCTTCGGGCTGCGATGATCCATCGGAAAAAAGGCTATGGGTATGGTGGTTTGTTAACATAGGGAATGTTTGATGTCGGATGTTAAATATCGGATGTGGATCCTGGAATTTTTGCCTGGGGAATTAAGACTGGACATTTAATAGAGGTTAGGCATTTGATACTATCTTGTACACTTTGTCTCGTCGTCTCACCGTTCTCGAAACCGGGAAAGTCGGGTCATCACCTTTCACCGCCATTTCGCAGGGCTGATCATTTTTAACCATGCCTGTAACTACTGCTTCGTAAACACCGGTGGTGGGGCCAATAATTTCAATCTGGTCGCCGTTGGATATTTCATGCGAGTCAAGGCGGATATGGGCAATGCCCGATTTGGCAAAATAATTGGCTACAATCCCCACATAAATTTTCTTTGTTGTTGCCAGCGATCCATGTACCGGCGACCACTCGCCCAGTTTACGGCCCAGGTAGTACCCTTCCCAGAAACCGCGGTTGTAAACTGTTGCAAGTTCTTTATCCCAGCGCTCCACATTTTCGGGTGTGAATTCGCCGTTGAAATATGCGCTCACCGCCTCGCTGTAGCAACGGGTAACGGTTTTCACATATTCGGGTGAGCGGCCACGACCTTCAATTTTAAGCACGGTAACTCCTGCATCAAGTACCTTGTCGAGAATATGGATTGTTTTCAGGTCTTTTGGCGACATGATATATTCATTATCGATCTCCAGTTCGGTATCGCTGTCTTTATCTTTTACTGTGTATGCACGCCGGCAATCCTGCAGGCAGGCGCCACGGTTGGCCGAAGTATTGTGGTTATGCAGGCTCAGGTAACATTTTCCGCTCACGGCCATGCACAAAGCTCCGTGTACAAAAATCTCAATTTTTATCAGTTCGCCTTTGGGTCCGCGGATGTTCTGTTCCCTGATCTGATGCGTAATGGCAGCAACCTGGTCGAGAGTGAGTTCGCGGGCAGTAACCATTACATCGGCATATCGCGAATAGAATTTTACGGCTGAAATATTGGTAATATTACATTGTGTCGAAATATGAATTTCAACACCTTGTTCTTTTGCATATTCGAGCACCGAAAGATCAGATGCGATAATGGCTGTTACACCATGATGTTTGGCTGCATCGATGGTGCGATGTACTTCTTCAATTTCATGATCAAAAATTACCGTGTTCATGGTAAGGTAACTTTTCACATTGAACTGCCTGCATATGCGGGTAATTTTGGCCAGGTCGTCGAGTGTAAAATTTACACTGGAGCGGGCACGCATATTTAGTTTGCCTACCCCGAAATATACAGAGCCGGCACCCCCTTGTATAGCAGCCATTAACGACTCGTAAGAGCCGACCGGCGACATGATTTCTATATCGTGTAAAGGCATTTAGGGAATTTTGTGCAAAGGTAAGTGAATTGATGGGGTTGGAATAAATTAAAAATCAGAGTTCCATGTTGGTGAAACCCTGACTCTTAAAAATACTTGCAGCCTGTAAATGCTTACTCTGATAAAAATATAAAATTTATATCGAGACCTTGAGGCTAAGCTCCTTTAACTGATCGTCCGAAATGCGCGAAGGCGAATCGATCATTACATCGCGGGCAGCATTGTTTTTGGGGAAAGCAATATAATCGCGGATGGATTCGCTGCCACCAAATAAGGAACATAAACGGTCGAAGCCAAAAGCAATACCTCCATGAGGCGGTGCTCCAAACTCGAAAGCATTCATCAGGAATCCAAACTGGGCCTGGGCATCTTCTTCGCTAAACCCTAACAACTGAAGCATTTTATGCTGTAACGGTTTGTTATGGATACGTATTGATCCTCCACCTACTTCGACGCCGTTAATTACCATATCGTAGGCATTGGCGCGCACTGCACCCGGGTTGGTATCGAGCAAAGGAACATCTTCGGGCTTTGGCGAAGTAAAGGGGTGGTGCATGGCATAAAAACGCTGTGTTTCTTCGTCCCACTCCAGCAACGGAAAATCGTAAACCCAAAGCGGGGCAAAGGTTTCGGGATTGCGCAACCCGAGGCGAGAACCCATTTCGAGGCGCAGTTCGTTTAATGCTTTCCGGGTTTTATTGGCTTTGCCTGCCAGCACCAGCATCAGGTCGCCCGGTTTGGCGTTAAAAGCATCGGCCCATTTTTTAAGCTCTTCGGGGGTGTAAAATTTGTCGACCGACGATTTCAGCGTACCATCGGCAGCATAACGCACATAGATCAATCCACCTGCGCCTACCTGCGGTTTTTTTACAAAATCAGTAAGTTCATCAAGTTGTTTGCGGGTATATTCGGCACAACCTTCGGCGCTAATGCCAACCACGAGTTCAGCTTCATCGAATACTTTAAAATCTTTGCCCTTAACAAGGTCCGTCAGTTCTGTAAACTTCATTTCGAAACGGATATCCGGCTTATCGCTGCCGTAATATTTCATGGCATCGGCCCAGGTCATGCGTGGAAGTCTATCAATTTCGAGCCCTTTCACCGTTTTAAAAAGATGTTTTACCAGGCCTTCGAAGGTGTTAAAAATATCCTCCTGTTCAACAAACGACATTTCGCAGTCAATCTGTGTAAACTCAGGCTGACGGTCGGCACGCAGGTCCTCGTCGCGGAAACATTTCACAATCTGGAAGTAACGGTCGAAACCGGCCACCATCAGCAACTGTTTGAAAGTTTGTGGCGACTGCGGAAGCGCATAAAACTCACCCGGATTTACCCGCGAAGGTACTACATAGTCGCGTGCTCCTTCGGGCGTACTTTTTATTAAAACCGGGGTTTCTACTTCAATAAAGTTAAGGCTGTCCATGTAATTGCGGGTCTGGAAAGCCAGGCGGTGGCGCAGCTCCATATTTCGCTTCACGGTATTACGGCGCAGGTCGAGGTAGCGGTATTTCATACGGAGTTCATCACCGCCGTCGGTATTGTCTTCGATGGTAAAAGGAGGCGTTTTCGATTCGTTAAGGATTTCGAGTTTCTCAACCGTAATTTCGATGTCGCCGGTTGGCATTTTGGCGTTTTTGTTGCTTCGTTCCGATACTGTTCCCGAAACCAGGATCACATATTCGCGGCCCAGTTTTCGTGCCTGTTCGCACAGGGCGGCATGGGTTTCCATGTTGAATACCAGCTGTGTGATTCCATACCGGTCACGCAGATCGATAAACGTCATCCCGCCAAGGTCGCGCGAACGCTGCACCCAGCCCGAAAGTGTAACATTGCTGCCCACATGGGCCATATTCAGTTCTCCGCAAGTATGTGTACGAATCATATTTAATTGAGTTTAAAGGCTGCAAAAGTAGCAATTTTTTGGCAGACAAAATTCCGGAGTTTTGGATCGGATAAAAGCAATCTTTTAATAAACAGATGTGAGCATTCATTCTTGAAGTTGATTGAAAATCCATGGAAAAACGATGTATCAATTTCCGCGGTAACCGCAAAATACCAGACTTAACATACAAAATCCGATATTCAAAATTTCATAAAAAGCGTTAAATACCCGGGCCAAAAGCATTGAAACACTTGATTTTGCCCCTTAAATTCACTACTTTTGCAAACTTTTCCAGAAACAAATAGAAATTCCATAAATATGAAACTCTCGCAATTCCGGTACCACTTGCCGAATGACCTGATTGCCCTTCACCCGGTTGAAAACCGTGATGAATCCAGATTGATGGTACTCGATCGTAAAACTCAAACCATTGAACACAAGACTTTTAAGGATATACTGAATTATTTTGGCGACGGCGACGTTTTTGTACTGAACAACACCAAAGTATTCCCAGCTTTACTGCTTGGCGAAAAAGAAAAAACAGGTGCTAAAATCACGGTATTTCTGCTTCGCGAACTCAATAACGAAGCCCGGTTGTGGGATGTACTCGTTGATCCGGCCCGCAAAATCCGTATTGGTAACAAACTGTATTTTGGCGACGACGACTCATTGGTTGCTGAAGTTATTGACAATACCACCTCACGCGGACGTACATTGCGTTTCCTTTTCGACGGGCCTTACAGCGAGTTCAAACGTACCATCGAATCCCTTGGCCGCACCCCGTTGCCCGAAGAACTGCAACGCCTGCGCGATATAGAGCCCAGCGATAAAGAACGTTACCAGACTATTTACGCTAAAAACGAAGGTGCAGTTGCGGTTCCTTCTGCAGGGCTGCATTTCAGTCGTGAGCTTATGAAACGACTTGAGTTACAGGGCGTTGATTTTGCCGAAGTAACGCTACATGCAGGCCTCGGTAACTTCCGCGCCATTGATGTTGAAGATCTTACCAAATACAAAATGGATTCGGAAGAACTCATTATTGAAGAAGATCAGGCTGCTATAGTAAACAAAGCCATTGAAGCCCGCCGCAAAGTTTGTGTGGTTGGCACCACAACCATGAAAGCCGTTGAATCATCGGTAACCATATCGGGCCAGCTGAAGCCCTATACCGGATGGAGCAATAAATTCATTTTCCCTCCTTACGATTTTAGCATTGGCAACAGCATGGTCACCAATTTCCACCTGCCGCAATCGCCCATGATGATGATGGTAGCTGCTTATGCTGGTTACGATTTGCTGATGAAAGCATACAAAGAAGCCGTTCAGCAGAAATATCGTTTCTTCACTTACGGTGATGCAATGCTTATTCTTTAAGTAGCTGAAAAACAAAATCTTGATTAATTTGAAAATCCCTTCGGCAGAGGGGATTTTTTTTTGACCTTTGCAGTACT
>CAYNVK010000159.1:0-7297 GCA_964400395.1 uncultured Lentimicrobiaceae bacterium
CCCTGGCTGCTTTTTCATCAAGAGTGGCAAATATTTTTTGGTTCACCCTGAAAGATGGCTTGTTGAAATGAGGCATTTCTACAGCCTCAGCCAACGAAAGTGCCATTTGCCGGAAGGTTTCGGCGTTTATCATGAGGTGAGGTTTATGATTTACGATTTACGATTTACCCTGCCTGCTGACGCAGTCAGGCAGGGATTTACGAATTGGGTTACGTCCGTCTTCGGACTTCGGACTTCGGTCGAACGATTTACGATTTATGAATTGTAGGTTTTGGAAAATTGTACTTCTATGCATTTTTCCCCTGAATCGTACCTTGTAATTCGTCAATCGTACCTTAAATTAACTTTTCTTCTTTACTCAGTAAACACATACTGAATCATATTTGCACCCATCTGCAATGCTTTCAGCCTTTTTTCCGGCGAATCCTTATGTACTTCGGGGTCTTCCCATCCATCGCCCAGGTCGCATTCGTAATCGTAAAAACAAACCAGGCGGCCTTCCCATAGCAACCCAAATCCCTGGGGAGCTTTGCCATCGTGTTCGTGTATTTTGGGCAGGCCATTCGGGAAATTATATTGCTGATGGTAAATCGGGAAATCAAACGGTAATTCCACAAACTCCAGCTCAGGAAATACCTTTTTCATTTGTACCCTTATAAATTTGTCAATACCGTAGTTATCCGAAATGTGAAGAAAACCTCCGGCTATCAGATAATTTCTGAGGTTATGGGCTTCCTGGTCGTTAAAAATCACATTACCATGACCGGTCATATGCACGAAAGGATAGTTGTAAATTTCGCTGCTGCCGGCATCAACGGTTGCATATTCAGGATTGATGTTGGTTTTGAGATTTTTATTACAGAAATCGATCAGGTTTGTCAGGCTGGTGGGATTGGCATACCAGTCGCCCCCACCGTTGTATTTCAGCAGTGCAACCTGGTATGTTTTCTGTGCTACAGCTGCAGAATATAATGTGAAGCATAGCACAACTGTAGGAACTAGTTTATGCATTTTCATTCGTTTACAATATTAATAATATGGCATGCTACCATGGCTGCAGTTTCAGTTCTGAGTCGCGAAGGCCCCAGGCTTACCGGTATGATTCCTGATTTTATGGCCAGTTCCATTTCCTTACGGCTGAAATCGCCTTCGGGCCCGATACATACAATACAGTCTCCTTTTTGGTAGGCTTCTTTCAGGTGAGTGGGCTGGTGTTCTTCTACGTAAGCAACATATCGGGCACCGGAATTGTTCCGGCTCACGAAATCAGTAAATTTTACAGGCTCATGCAAAACAGGCAGGTAGGTCTTGAGCGATTGCTTGGCAGCCGATAGTATGATTTTCCTGAGCCTGTCCACACGAATCTGAACCCTTTCGGAATGTTCGCAAATCAGGGGTGTAATCTCATCAACGCCAATTTCGGTTGCTTTTTCGAGGAACCACTCGAAGCGGGCCAGGTTTTTGGTTGGCGCTACTGCCATATGCAGCCTGAAGGGTCTTTTGCCAACTTCCCTCTGTTCCTTTTCGAGCATCACCACGCATGCTTTTGTATCAGCTGCCATTAACCGGCCTTCGTACAGATTGCCATTTCCATCCGTGAGGTGGATCAAATCGCCGACACGCATTCTTAATACTTTAACACAATGAAACGACTCTTCTGTTCCCAGGTTTACCTGGCAAGGAACCGCTTCGGCAATGGGCTCGATAAAATAAAGCTGCATAGGTTATAATTCTGATTAAAGTTAAGAAAGATTTGCCAGGCTTTTTCTGATGTCCCCGTAAGTTTGTTTGCAAAAAAAATCCTTCTGCCGGAAAACGCTCCGGGCAGAAGGACTTTATGATCCGGGCGATAGCGTTAGTTTGAGCCAGCAGGCTTAAAAGTCGACTTAACACCCTTAAATACATAACCGGCTTCGGTAATTGCATCACCAATGGCAGCCAGGCTGGTTTTGGTTGAATCGAATGAAACTACGGCTGTTGAATCGAGATGCGATGCTTTTATTTCAGTTACCCCTGCAATTTTGGTAACTGATTCCTGAACGGTATTTTCGCAACCGGTGCAGGTCATCCCCTCAATGGCGAGAACTACGGTTTTGTTAGCAACAGCAGTAGCTGTGGCCTGGGCTGCATTATCGGTAGTAGTAGTTTTTCCTGCGCATCCTGCAAAAAATGCTGCTATCAGGGCTATAAAAAGAAGGTTTTTCATTATCTGTTGATTTGGTGGACAAAGGTAAGGAATTTTAAAAAGCAAATGTCGCTATGCATGTTTTTCAGTGTTTCTTGCAAATGTTGTGGCTGCTTCTGATGAATAAATACTGCCAGCTATTCTTCCAAAGCCGTTAAATCGCCGGTATCCTGACCCAGGGCACGTGCTTTTATTACCCGGCGCATAATTTTGCCTGAGCGTGTTTTGGGTAGCGATTCGGCAAATTCAACAAAGGCAGGCCTGGCAATAGGTCCTATCTCTTTCTCCACGTGGGTTTTGAGTTCTTCGGCCAGGGCAGCGGTGCCTGCAATTCCATTTCGAAGGATCACGGTGGTGTGTATGATATTTCCGCGCAGATCATCGGGCAGGGCTATGGCTGCGGCTTCAGTAACCATCGGGTGGCTCACCAGGGCACTTTCAATTTCAGCCGATCCCAGCCTGTAACCGCTTACTTTTATCACATCATCAATACGCCCGATGATCCAGTAATATCCATCTTCGTCCTTACGTGCCGAATCCCCGGCCAGGTACCAGCCCTGGGCTGCATACTTTTGCCAGTATTTTTCAACATACCTTTCGGGATCGCCTAATATGGTACGGGCCATGCCCGGCCATGGATTCTGTATTACCAGGTTTCCTTCTTCCCCGTTTTTCACTTCCTTGCCATGATCGTCGACAATGGCGATTTCGTTTCCGAAAAAAGGTTTGGTTGCAGAGCCTGGTTTTAATGGTGTGATGGGCAGTGGAGTGATCATAAATCCCCCGGTTTCAGTTTGCCACCAGGTATCCATAATGGGGCAACGGCTGCGGCCAATCACTTCGTAATACCATTTCCAGGCCTCGGGATTAATGGGCTCGCCCACCGAACCCAACAGCCGGAGTGAACTCAGGTCGTGCCGGTCGGCCCACGACGATCCAAAACGCATCAATCCGCGAATGGCAGTAGGAGAGGTGTAAAGAATATTAATTCCGTACTTTTCAATCATTGACCACCAGCGGTTAGGGTATGGGTGATTGGGTGCGCCTTCGTACATCATAATAGTGGCTCCATTAAGCAAAGGCCCGTAAACGATATAGCTGTGGCCGGTAATCCAACCCGGGTCGGCGGCACACCACCAGCGATCTTCGGGTTTTATGTCAAAAACATACCGATGCGTGGTAGCTGTATAAACTGCATAACCGCCATGGGTGTGAACCAGGCCTTTTGGTTTCCCGGTAGTGCCGGAGGTATAAAGGATAAACAAGGGATCTTCGGAACTGGTTTTCTCAGTGCAGCAATTGGTATTGGCCAGGGGCATCCCCATCAGGTCGTGATACCAGAAATCGCGGTCATTCTCCATGTAGCAGTCTTCACCGGTGCGTTTAACGGCAATGCAAACTTCGATGGTGGCTGAGCGTTGCATGGCTTCGTTGGCAATGGTTTTGAGCTGCGTGGGTTTTCCCCGTCGGAAGCCACCGTCGGCAGTAATCAGGATACGGCTTTTTGCATCTTCAATACGTTCTGCAAGTGCTTCAACGCTATAACCACCATATACCACGCTATGCACTGCCCCGATTTTGGCACAGGCAAGCATTGCAATTACAAGTTCAGGTATCTGGGGCATGTAAATGGTAACCACTTCGCCTTTTTTTGCACCCATGGCCCGGAGAACATTTGAGAACTTGGTAACCTCGCGGTTCAATGCATGATACGAGTATGTTCGCACATCGCCGGGTTCTCCTTCCCAGATAATGGCCATTTTGTTTCGGGTGGCATTTTTCTGATGCCGGTCGAGCGCATTGTGAATTATATTTATTTGTCCGCCTGTAAACCATTTATAGAATGGCTTATTGCTGTCGTCCAGTACCTTATCCCATTTTTTGTACCAATCCAGTCGCCTGGCTTCCGTGGCCCAGAATTCTTCGCGGTTTTCAATGGATTGCTGATACAAAGCATCGTAATTTTTAACGGTGGCTTTTTTTACAACTTCTTTCGAAGGATGGTAAACATTGCTCAATTCGGGATCCTTGTTGCTCATCTTACCTTTAGATTTAAACGTTAATATTCGTAGTTTAAAGGTACAATTTTTTATTATGTCACAAATATAAATTAATGAATATGTTTCAAAAAATTAGCAAATGTCTTTTTCCAGAACATGCACAATGAGTAGTCGCAGATTTCTTAACCAGGCGCTCATTCCGGATTGGGGAACTTTGCTTTACTGATCATACGCAGATCAAGCATTTTAATTCCAGCATGCGAGAGGAATACCTGCCCTGCCTGCTGTTACGGTGGATCAGCCATTAGAAATAATCGTGCTGCAACGGAATGCTATAACTCAAAAATGTTCAGTTATTACAATAAGAATAGCTTTACCGGATTAAACTATATTCATATTCGGTTTGTTATATATGTTAAATCTACTTCAGCAGCTACTAAAACACTGTTTTGTATCTAATGTAGCCATTAGCGTAAATCATCTCTGATAAAAGCTAAAAATAAAGCTGGTATTACTCAGGACTGTCCCTTCTTTAATCCTGTGTTCGACAAAATAACCTGGCTTCCTGTTGTCACCAACCTGTGGCAGTCCGTTTGCAAAACTTTTTCAACGTGAATATTCTTCGCTTTACAGGTGCGTCAGCCTTTTGATGGTAGGCATTTTGCACTTGTTCAATCAATTAAAATCAAAGCAATGAAAGGAAAACATTTACTCACCTAAAATTTTGCGCCATGAAGACATCAATTTTAACAACGTCTGCTTTTTTGCTGACATTTTTAAATGCAGAGCTTGTAAACGGACAGGATGATAAGCTTGATAAACTTACGATGCCGGTACAATCGCCATTCGCCAAAGGAAACACCTTATGGAACATGTCGAACGATTTGAAATTCAGCTGGAAAAGTCTGGAATCAAATGGTGAAAGTGCCGGAAATCGAAACCGTTTCGGCTTACACATAGGAGGCTCTTACTTTATAGTCGATAATTTTGGAGTTGGCCTGGGTGTATCCAGCGAAAAAACCAGAACCAGGAACGGGGATATTGACGAGATTGATGTCACTACCCTGGGATCAGTAAATGCCATTTATGGACGTACAATGAACCCACTACTCAGTTTGTACGGCAGAGGGGAATTACGCACCGGAATCAGTAAGTCGAAATATGAAAGCCCGGGGTATTCGCAGGAGAGTAAATACAATGAATTCGGAGTGAATTTCGAGGTTGGTGCTCCATTGACTTTAGGGAAAGGTTCGGGCTACTATGTAACGCCATTCGTGAATTATGACTACTCTATTTCCAAAGATGATAGCTATAAGGACACCAAATCAGGAATTAATATTGGCACCCGCCTCAATATTTCGCTGCCCTGTGCTGCCTATGCCCATGATTGCGGACAAATCAACGCATTTTCCGAAAACAAGTACACGAAAGGGTCAAATGTTATTGGCGGATCATCTTCTTTCCAATTGCAATTTGGTAGCTTAAAAAGCAGCTATATAGGCGATGATATGTACAACGACTATGAAAATAGCTTGTCGGACATGTGTGCATTCCTTGAATTGGAATATTACCGCTATTTCTTTGATAATATTGCTGTTGGCGCTGAATTCAGGGTGCGTGGCTCTGGTGAAAAGGATAAAGAAACCGACTATAAACAGAATGATTTCTCATGGATGTTAACGCCCACCATACAGGCTAACCTGCCAGTTGACGGAAAATTAAATAATTCATTTGGTTTCGTTGGTTACGGCTTTGGGGGCTCAAAGGATAAAATAACGGGCACTAACAACCAGACTAATGAAACCAAATACAAAACTTCCGAATTAAGCTTTGGCCTAGGATATAACCTGTTTATGGCTCAGAATCTTGCGCTGGTTCCTGTTATAAATTACAGTATGTACACCCGTAAAGAGGCTGATTCGGATGCAAAGGACAAAAGGAACGGGGTTGAAGCCGGATTATCCATCCGGTATTCCTTCAAATTTTAATGATATTTCGTTGATTGGATTTGATCGGTTTTAATTTCCGGTCATTATAAATATAAAAGAGGCTGTCTCATAAACGGGATGGCCTCTTATTTATATGTGCTGAACATTTTATATCAGATCATAATTTCTTAAAATCTGAGCCTGGTTTTCGAAATCAGTTTTCTGTGCGAGAGGGAAAAGCGCATAATTAACTCTTGTCTCTTAACACTTCATCATATTAATTGATCCGCAATCATTACCAGCATAACAAACAGGTAGTAGACATTTATAAGCAGAAACGACTTGCCGACATTAAAGGGTTTAAGGCGGTTAAGTAATGGCGTAAAAACTACCACCAGGCCTGCCGAAAGCAAAAGGATAAGTGCTATGCTCCAGACCTGGGTTTGCAGTTTGAACAGGGGCAGGGCAACAGCCGATGCCGCTGTTGCAGCTATCCATACAAACGTGAGCCGCTTTATCTGTTCATCATTCAGTAATTGTGTGAGCGAAGGCAGATTTGCACTTTCGTACTGTTTGCCCAGTTTTAAAAGCAGCAACCAGAAATGCGGTATCTGTCCCATGAAAAAGAAGAAACCCAGTGCCAGCGCCCTTGGGTCGGTGAGGCTTCCACCCCCGGCAACCCATCCGGCAAGCGGTGGCAAAGCACCGACCATTGAACCCGGTACGGCAGCGAAGGCTGTAATTTTTTTCAGCGGGGTGTAAATCAGGTTATACCATACAAATGTTGAAACGCCAACCAGTAATGTAAGCAACCCCGGGCCAAAATAAAGCACCAGGCAACCTGAAATAAAATAAGCGAGCGCAATAACCAAGGCTCCTGCCTTACTGATCCGTCCTGAGGGGAGAGGCCGGCCGGCAGTGCGTTTCATAATACGGTCGGTTTCAGTTTCCTGCAACTGGTTAAATGCCGATGCGCCACACGCCAGCAGAAATATGCCGATAAACGGTAAAATAAAGCCACGGTCGAATTGCCCGTGGCTAAGAATGTAGCCTGTAAATGTTGTAAATGCTACAGGTATCGAAATGCGGACTTTCCCCAGTTCACTGGTTATTTTTAGGATTTCGCCGGGGCTATTTGGTTTCTTCACTTAATGTTTTGATATATTCAACAATTTTATCAAGCT
>CAYNVK010000160.1:0-7290 GCA_964400395.1 uncultured Lentimicrobiaceae bacterium
GGGCCAGGAAACTGGAACCGCCGTAGCTGATATCCTGTTTGGAAAGGTAAATCCCTCGGGAAAACTAACTGTTACTTTCCCTAAAAATGTAGGACAGCTGCCGGTGTATTACAGTAAAAAACCTTCACGATCGCGAAGCTATGTTAATTCCGACTTTGAACCGCTTTTCCCGTTCGGGTATGGCCTCAGTTATACTACCTTTGAATATGGGAAACCACAATTAAACAAAACTGAAATACATAAAAACGAAAACGTTAAAGTATCGGTTTCAGTTAAAAACAGCGGTAAACTGAAAGGAGATGAAATAGTTGAACTTTATATCCACGATAAGGTAAGTTCAGTAACCAGGCCCGTGATGGAATTAAAGGACTTTGCCAGGATTACACTGAATGCAGGCGAAAGCAAAACTGTTGAGTTTACAATTACGCCCGAAAAGCTTCAATTTTATAACCAGGAAATGAAACGTGTAGTTGAGCCCGGCGAATTTGAAGTATTCGTGGGACCAAGTTCCGACAAGGTAACGAAAACCACTTTTCGTGTAGTTGAATAAGCATCTTACTATATTGCAACAAATTACAGCTAACAAGCAAACCTGTAGAAAATGAAAAAACTAAATTTACTGTTAACCGTAGCGTTTATTTTGTTGATTGCTGTGCGTCTTTTCGCAACCGGTATCCGCGTTCGTGACAATTTTAACGAAGGATGGAAGTTTCATGGTGGCAATGTAACAGAAGCAGCACAGCCTGCATTCGATGATTCGCAGTGGCGACCGCTTACCTTGCCGCACGACTGGAGCATTGAGGGCGAATTCAGCGATAAAAATCCGGCTACCGCCGGAGGAGGCGCTTTGCCCGGCGGTATTGGATGGTACAGGAAATCCTTCCACCTGCCTGCAGCTGACAGCAGTAAACTTCTGTTCATCGAATTCGACGGCATTTATCGCAACAGCGAAGTATGGATCAATGGCAAGTACCTGGGCAAGAGACCTTATGGCTATTCATCATTCAGGTATGAGCTTACCAATTACCTGAATTTTGGCGACAAACCCAATGTTATTTCGGTAAAAGTTGACAATTCGCAACAACCCAACTCAAGGTGGTATTCAGGATCAGGCATATACCGGAATGTGTGGCTGGTAAAGTCGGGCCCTGTGGCGGTCGACCATTGGGGAACTTATGTTACCACCCCCCGTATTGATGCGAATGAAGCCACCATAAACCTGAAGACCAGGATTAACAACACTACCGGTAAGTCTGTTCAGGTAATCGTGAAATCAATTATTTATAATGCTGATAACATGCCTGTTGCCGAGGCGAGCCTGCCGAAAGTGGTACTTAAAAATCCCCAAACCGAAATTCAGCAAATCCTTACCGTTAAAAATCCATTGCTTTGGTCAGTTGATAATCCTGTTTTGTACCACATCGTAACCACAGTTTCAACCAGGCAGGCCATCCTTGACGAATATGAAACTCCCCTTGGAATAAGGTCTTTTAATTTTGATGCTAAAAAAGGTTTCACGCTCAACGGGAAACAACTGAAAATAAAAGGAGTATGTAACCATCACGACCTGGGTTGCCTCGGGGCAGCCATCAATACCCGGGCACTGGAACGCCAGCTCGAATTGTTGAAGGAAATGGGCTGTAACAGCATTCGCACTTCGCACAATCCACCGGCACCTGAGCTCCTCAATCTTTGTGATAAAATGGGATTCATTGTGATGGATGAAGCCTTCGATATGTGGAAGAAGAAAAAGACAGATTTCGATTATGGCCTTGATTTTGACCAATGGCACAAAAGAGATTTGCAGGATATGGTGCTTCGCGACAGGAACCATCCAAGTGTATTTATCTGGAGCATCGGCAACGAAATTCTTGAACAATGGGATAGTACAGGCATCAGCCTTGCCAGGGAACTTGCCGGCATTGTGCGCGAATTAGATCAAACACGGCCCGTTACTTCTGCATGTAACCAACCCGATCCATCAAATTTTATTATCAAATCCGATGCCCTCGATCTGATTGGTTATAATTATCACCACAATACCTTTCAGGATTTCCCCCAGACTTTTCCGGGTAAAAAATTTATAGCCTCCGAAACCACATCGGCACTTGCCACCAGGGGCAGCTACGATATGCCAGCCGATTCCATAAGGCGCTGGCCCATACAGTGGGACAAACCTTTCGTGGAAGGAAATGCCGATCTGAGCTGTTCGTCGTACGATAATTGCTCGGCTCCATGGGGTTCGACACACGAAGAAACCTGGAAAATAATCAGGAAATACGATTTCCTTTCAGGCATGTACATTTGGACGGGCTTTGATTATCTGGGAGAACCTACACCTTACACCTGGCCGGCAAAGAGCTCATATTTCGGCATTCTCGACCTGTGCGGTTTCCCCAAGGATGCTTACTACATGTATCAAAGTGAATGGACCAATAAACCTGTGCTGCATATTGTGCCACACTGGAACTGGAAACCGGGCCAAACCGTTGATGTATGGGTGTATTCCGGTTGCAACGAAGTTGAACTTTTCCTCAATGGGCGTTCGCTTGGCATTCAGCAAAAATCTGCCGATCAGCTTCATTTTAGCTGGAAAGTTCCTTTCGAAGCAGGAACCTTGCGCGCTTCGGGCAGAAATAACGGGAAAGAAATCATTACTGGCGAAATTCAAACTGCCGGACTTCCTGCCAAAATTATTTTAACACCCGACCACTCAACCATCCAAGCCGATGGAAACGACCTGTCGTATATCACCGTTCAGGTAGTAGATCAGCATAATGTTCCGGTGCCTGATGCCGACAACCTGATTTATTTTTCGGTTCAGGGGAATGGCTCAATTACCGGTGTTGATAACGGGAACCCGGTAAGTATGGAATCTTTCAAATCGCATGAGCGACGTGCTTTTCACGGAAAGTGCCTGCTGGTGGTGAAGGCCGGGAAAAACAACGGACCGATAACAGTTACCGCCAATGCTGATGGGTTACTTACGGCAACACAAGTTATACAAACCAAAAAATAAAACAAATGAAAAAGGTAATTCTGATTTCACTTTGTGTTTTTTTAACGGTGTTTGGCTTTGCCCAGGTTCCATTTCACCGGGGCGTGAACCTGACGGGTTGGTTCCAGGCTTCCAGCGCCGGGAAAATACATTTCAGGGCATTTTCCCGGAAGGATTTTATACAGATCAAAAGCCTGGGCTGTGATGTAATCCGCTTACCAATCAACTTACATGGAATGACATCGGGAGCACCTGATTACACGATTGATCCTATCCTTTTTTCTTTACTCGATTCGGCTGTTAACTGGGCCGAAGAACTGCAGATTTACCTGCTGATCGATAATCATTCCTTCGATCCATCGTCGAATACCAGTCCCGATATAGGGCTCACGCTGAATAAAGTATGGCCGCAAATGGCTCAGCATTATAAGAACCGGACCGATTACATCATGTACGAAGTGCTGAACGAACCCCACGGAATTACCAATCAATTGTGGGGAAGCATTCAGCAACAAGCCATCGATGCCATCCGAAGCATCGACAGCAAACATAAAATTATAATCGGGCCATCGGGCTTTAACAGTTACAACGACCTGGCCCAAATGCCGGTATACACGGATCCGAACCTGATATATACTTTTCACTTTTACGATCCCTTTATGTTCACGCATCAGGGCGCCAGCTGGAATACACCTTCAATGGTCTCGCTTTCGGGGGTTCCGTTTCCTTACAATGCTTCCACAATGCCGGCCTGCCCGCCCGACCTGGTTGGCACATGGGTACAACAGGCTTTGAATAATTACCCGGTTGACGGAACCGTTGCCAAAGTAAAATCGTTGATTGATATAGCCGTTAATTTCAGGGATGCCCGCCATGTTCCGATTTTCTGTGGCGAGTTTGGCGTTTATATTCCAAACAGCGACCCGGCTCAACGGGCTGGATGGTATAAAGTGGTTAAAGATTATCTCGAAGAAAAAGGCATTCCCTGGACCATTTGGGATTATAAAGGAAGTTTTGGCCTGTTCAAAAAAGGTTCGCAGGAGCTTTTTGAATATGATCTGAATGTGCCCTTACTTGAGGCCCTGGACTTAAATGTTCCTGAGCAACACTCATATTTGCAACACGCTGACAGTGTCGGATTTAAAATTTACGACGATTACCTGGAACAAGGTATCAACGAGTCCGGCAGTTTGCAGGGAACCATTGATTATTTTTCGGCTATGTTCCCAAATAACGATTCATACTGCCTGTATTGGGCCGGAGGTGCACAGTATACCGGAATCGGTTTCGATTTTGCACCCGACCGCGACTTATCCGTGCTTGTGAAAAATGACTTTGCCCTCGATTTAATAGTGCGAGGCAAGGTGCCGGGGACGAAATTTGACATCCGTTTCATTGATACAAAAACTACCGATCCGGCTGACCATCCCTGGCGTATGCAAACAACCGTTACAGATCCAACCCCTGCCTGGGATAAGCGCTGGCACCATTTGCATATCCCGCTCAGGCAATTTTACGAGCAAGGTGCGTGGGATAACGGGAACTGGTATAATCCCATAGGCAAATTCGACTGGACAGCGGTCGACAGACTCGACATTATTTCGGAATATGGATCTTTTGATGGAAAAGAATTGTGGTTCGACAACATCATGATTACCAACCAGGACACTGCAACCGTAATTGAAAAAGGAACGTTGGGAATCTCATCGCAACTCATGCCGGCAGGACACCCGGGCCTTCAACTGATCCCTAATCCAATGTTAAATTCTGCCAGGATCGCCTATTATTTGCCCGAGGGCGGATTCGTGCAGATTTCGATATGGTCAGTAAACGGCGAAAAAATTACTGACCTGGTAAATGAAACACAACACAAAGGAGATTATACATTCGAATGGCATGGAAATGATGCCAAAGGCAACACAATTCCGCAGGGAATCTACATCTGCCGTCTAATTACCGACAAGTACCAGGCATACTGCAAGTTGGTAAAGGCACAAAGTTAACGTCGCCCTCCGCTATTACCCGATAAATATCAGCTTTATATATTTTTAAAAATTCTTACACAAACACACGCGTTCCTTCTTCGTAACTTGTGCGTAAATCCTTGGGAGTGCAGTTTTTCTTCGTTTTAAAAATCCGGTTAAAATTCGAAATGTTGTTGAATCCGCAATCGTAGGCAATTTCCGAAATGGAATGCGTTGTTTCTATAAGCATTCGCGAAGCATGGCCAAGCCGTATTTCGTTCAGGCAATTTATAAAAGTCATCCCGGTGTGAAGCTTAAAAAACCGGCTGAAAGCGGTTTCGGTCATGTTCGTAATTTTTGCAACCTCCGCCAACGTAATGGCTTTATGATAATTCTGGTGGGCGTAGTTCATCACTTTTTCGATGCGGCGGCTGCTATAGGTGTGTTTTTCAACCTGGTTAAATCCCGAATCGCTTAGCACCCTGTAGTTGCGCGAGATAGAAAGATCGTGTAAAATGGACATCAGCTCAAGCACCGAATCAAAGCCCTGCTTTTTACTCAGGGCAATAATCCGGGGTGCAAGCTGCAAAGTAATGCCTGGAGAAAAGAGGATACCACGCGTCGATTTCTCAAGCATGCGGCGTATAAAACTCAGCTGGTTCTTCTGCAGAAACTTATCCCCAAAGAAATCGCTGTCAAATTGTATAGTAACTTCAGTTATTTCCCGATCCCCAAAATCTTCGCCAAACCAGGCGTGCTCCAGGTTCGATCCCACTAAAACAAGTTCAATGTCACCGATCTCTTCAATATGATCACCTATCATCCTGCGCGCTCCCGCAGCATTCCTGATAAAATTCAACTCAATTTCGTCGTGGTAATGCAACGGAAAATCAAAGGATTTTTTGGTCCGGGAGAACATTGTAAAGCAGTCAGTTTTGGTTAAAGGGGTTATTTCCCTCAGAATATTTTCGCGCATAGCAATGAATTTGGAGTACCCTGGGATTGGTAAATTTTGATGTTACAGACCCCTGAAACTATATGAGTTCTGAAATTTGCAGCTGTTACAACCCGGAGATTTTGAATCTGGAGGTTAATACTTTGTATAAATTTTGCCATAAAAGTATGAATTTATTTTGAAATAAAAAAATGTTTAGAATGTCTTATCTATTAGGAACTAACATACTTTTTTGAATCAAAATATTCAGGATTATTCTACAAAAAGTATTTTACAAGGATAAAATAATATTAATTTTTATGGGTAAATCTTCATCATCTTTACAAAGAGAAATTGTAAAACAAAAAAAAAGAAATTCAACGCTTATTTGTACCAGAAATAGCACCTGTATTCCTATGATTTCGAGATTTTTGACATTCAGTGCCCTTGTGCTGCTCTTTTCTGTCCGCATGGCGGCTCAGCCTGATTTCGTGAAGGCCGAAGGCGGCCATTTTACCTTTGGCGGAAAACCTTACTACTACATTGGCGCAAATTATTGGTACGGTGCCATTATAGCATCTCCGGGCAAATATGGCGATCGTGAACGCTTGCTCCGTGAGCTTGATTTTATGAAACGCAATGGCATCAATAACCTGCGAATACAGGCCGGCGCCGAAGGTCCTGATGATGAACCTTACCGGGTAACGCCATCGTTGCAAACAGCCCCCGGAAAATATAACGACGAAATACTCGACGGGCTCGACTTTTTGCTGGCCGAAATGGGCAAACGGGGTCAGCACGCTATTCTGTTCCTGAATAACAGCTGGGACTGGTCGGGAGGTTTTTCACAATACCTGAACTGGAACGGGTATGGGCCGATCCCCTACCCTATGGTAAAACCCAACACCTGGCCGCAGTTTATGAGTTTTGCTGCACAGTTTCTGCATTGCGATAACTGCAAAGACCAATTTTTTAACCACATAAAATTTATCCTGAACCGGACCAACCGGTATACCGGCAAGAAATATACTGACGATCCGGCAATCATGACCTGGGAAATCGGGAATGAACCCAGGGCATTTTCAACGGAGAACCTTCCCGCCCTTGAACAATACGTAAAAGAAACTGCCGCCGTGATCAGGGCTCTCGATAAAAATCACCTCATTACAACCGGTACCGAAGGTCAGTGGGGATGTGAAAACTCGCTTGAAGCATTCGAAAAAATCCATTCACTCCCGCAGATCGACTATTTAACCATGCACATCTGGCCTAAAAACTGGAGTTGGCTCGATGTGAAAGATATTGCAGGTTCGTTGGAAAAGAGCATTGCCAATACCAACAAATACATCGACGACCAAATTGCCGTTGCCAGGCGGTTGGGTAAACCAATTGTA
>CAYNVK010000161.1:0-7285 GCA_964400395.1 uncultured Lentimicrobiaceae bacterium
TGAAACTGCTACCGACAACCCGACACGTACGGTGGCCAATGTGCGCATGTATTTTAACAAGTATGGCGGCAGCCTGGGCACCAGCGGCATGACCGACTTCCTCTTCGACCGCAAATGCACTTTTAAAGTAGGATTAAAAGAGGGCGTTGATATTGAAGAGCTGGAACTCGAACTGATTGATTTCGGCCTGGATGAAATATTTGTGGATGAAGGTGAAATAATGATTTATGCCGATTTCCATAATTTCGGGGCCATACAGAAATACCTCGAAGACAATAAATTCGAGATCAAAACTTTTGCCTTCGAACGCATTCCGAATGATACCAAGGAGCTAACCGAAGAGCAGCAGGCTGATGTTGAGAAACTGATTGAAAAAATGGAAGAGGACGATGATGTGATCAATGTGTTTCACAATATGAAATAGCAGGCGGAACGCGGATAGGCGCGGGAAAAGCGGATAAACGCTGATTAATATGCGTTTCGGTTGTTCGAAAAAGGATGATGGGAAAAGAAAGAATTACAATGGGCTTTTTCTTGAGTTGTGATAAACTTTCCTTCTGAATTCTGGTTTTCGTCCGAAGTTTAAAATTAATCCAACTTCCATATCAGTTCCCCGAAGGTAATTCAGGATTTGCCATTCAAATTCCTCAACGAGAGCCTCTACAGCTTTTAGTTCTAATATCACGAGGTCATTAACAATAAGGTCGGCATAATATTCACCTACAATAAGACCTTTGAAATAGACTCTGATTGGTTTCTGGGCTTCAACCTGAAATCCCCTTGATTTTAATTCGATGTACATTGAATTCTGATACACCTTTTCCAGAAATCCATACCCTAATTCATTGTAAACATCATAAAATGTTTTGAGGATTGCATCCGTAAGTTCTTTGTGTAATAAATCCATACAGAACTTTATTTGAATAATTAGAATCCGCTTTTATCCGTTCTTTCTGCGTTAATCCGCGTTCTAAACTCATCCCCGTTCTTTTTTTTGACGGTTCACGAAAATCAGCCCAAGCATTGTAAGAGAAAAGATCAGCACTATAATATTAGTAGCAATGATTGAAAAGCTGTGTATCAGTATGCCATAAACCAGCCATAAGGCAGTTCCCAGGGATGCAATCAGGAACATGGTGAGCGATACATCTTTGGTCGATTTCGATTTCCAGGTTTTAATAACCTGCGGCAAAAACGTGGTACACGACAAGGCACCGGCTATAATGCCAACAATTTCACTGTCCATTTAAGCAAATAATTTACGGAGTACCGTTTCTACATTTTCGAGTGATGGATTTATATCAAACACTTCGGATGGGGTGAGGTAATGCAGTGTTTTACCTTTTTTCATGCGTTCTTCGCCGCCACCGGTGATGTTGAGCATCACAATGGCATCAGTATCAATGTTGTTTTCGTTAACAGCTTGTATAAGCGAAGCAACGGCAACCGCCGAAGCCGGGTGAATATCATTGCCTTCGAGTTGCAGGAAAAGAGCGGCTGCCGCCCGCAGTTCTTCGTTTGTGCTTGCCAGTACATCGCCATTGGTTTCGGTGAGGGCATCAAAAAGTCCTCCTACCGGCGGATAGGGCGGTTTGCGATTCGAAAGAACCTTGGCATCAATAATTTCTACTTCTTTGCGGGCTGTTTCATCGTCGAAAGGCAGCATATCGCGCGAATTTGCCTTCCAGGCATTCATCATGGGAATAAAAGGCCGGTTCTGCGAAACCATCAGTTTCATAAGTTTGTTGCCAAAACGGCCATCTTCAATCAACCGCAGGTTTGCTTCCCAGGCTGCAATGGCACCGGTACCGCTGCCCACTGCCTGAAAGTAATAATCGGGTATTTCGCCTATAAAGGTGGTGGCCGAAAGCATGGTAGTGCCCATTCCATCGCGGCGGGCAACATTTTTTGCACCCCCTTCGGCTATAAATCCTTCGCACTGGCAGGCCAGGTTCGAAAGGTGAATGGCATCAAAATAGTCGCTCCCGGTACGCGAAGCTATCAGCTTTACACATGGATTCAGCGGTTTTTCGAACCACAAAGCATCGAGGTTATCTTCGGGCACACACAGCAGCAGCGGAATATTGTTTTCGGAACATACTTTTGCGAATGCACGCGCTGTATTGCCTGCCGAAGCAACTACCAGTATCTTACCCTGGTTGGGATCGAGCCGGCCGCAAACTGAGTACGCTTCGGTTTCCTTGAATGAACAGGTTGTCATCAGGGCTCCTTTTTCGGGCCAGTAACCACTAAATGTAATAAACAGGTTTTTAAAACCCAGATGCGCAGCCAGTCCCTCGCTTTTATAAGTTACGGGGGCAGATGAACCCTGTAACATCCGGCTTACCGGCAGCCAATCCGCAAACCGGTAAATACCGTATGAGGAATCTTTCGGGTTTATTTGCCGTTTCTTGTATATCGCCCTGATCAGTCCGGGTTTTTCCTGGCCCGGGGCATCCAGCAGCCATCCTGTGTCATCAAAAAGTTCACCGGTAACCAGTGATTTCAGTGTGTATTCGGTAGCTTCAAAATCCATAAAAAGGTTCTAATGACAGTATGAAAACTGCAAAGATAAAGAAAAGGACCCGAACAGCAGGAATGGAGGTTCCTAATTAGTATTTCAGGGAATTTATCAGTCGGGGTTCGACTGCACAGGCAGGCTAGGGGCGAAGCCATGATTCTGAGTACCGGTGTTATTCAGCTTTAACAGAATCCGGATTTGGGTTCAGAAGAAGCACTGATAATATTCATTACACTTTTAATATACCGCGAAATCCCCTGGCTGCATAATACGATTCGGCGCCATTGTGATAAATAAACACGGTACCATACCGGAAATCGGCAAAAATGGCGCCGCCCAGTTTCCGGATATCTGCCGGAGTTTGTATCCAGCTCGAAGTCTTTGCATCAAAAATTCCGAGCGATTGCAGCAAGCGGTATTGCGCTTCATTCAACAATTCAATACCCATGGATGCAGCCATATCCAAAACATTGTTTCGGGGTTTATTCTCCTTCCTCGATTCCAGTGCATCGCGGTCGTAACACAGACTTCGGCGGCCATTCGGGCTTTCGGCCGAACAGTCGTAAAAAATATATTCATTTGTTTTTTTATCAATGCCTGTAACATCCGGTTCGCCACCTGTTTTTTCCATTTCATTCAGCGACCAGAGTTTTTCTTCATTGGTTTCGAGTTTTGCCTGTACTTCTGTCCATTCAATATGGTTGTGACGGACCAGGTTATCCTGAAACCGTTTCTTCAAAATATTGATTAACAATGATTTTTTGGCCTGCGAAAGGATTCTGGGATTTTCCATTTTGTTTTGTTTTTCAGAAACAAACAGTTTTTTGCACCCGGCTTGTTAACCTTTTATGATCAAACCGGGTGAGCAAAGTATTAAACTGGCGAATCCCGTAAAAGTTTATTTTAAAAGGCCGGCCCTTGGGAATGAACCGGTAAAATCATGATCGAAATTGTAAAGAGTATTACTTCCATATTTGCCGGGGCATCGTGTTACAACACGTTGAACGGTTGCACAAATGCATTCGGGTTGTCTTTCAATAAATTGTTTGTACGTAATACTTCCAATGTCTTTTTAATATCGGCTATTATAACTTCAATCCCTTACAATGAAGCGTTAAGAAATCTGATTTTCTTGTTTTAAATATTTGATTTTAATAAGTGCTGTAACCTCATCAGGTGAGTGCAAACCGGTGATGCCTGATTATAATTTTTATAGAAATACGACCTTTAGTTGTACTTTTGCCGCAATCATTATTGATATGACCTTACCAAACGACCAACAACGCTTATACAAAACAGGACTGGTTTATGCGCTGGTCAGTTATGGCGCCTGGGGTATTTTCCCTTTGTACTGGAAAATGCTATTGTCAGTGCCTCCTCAGCAGATACTGGCACACCGCATCATCTGGTCGATGATTTTCCTGCTGCTGATCCTGGCCTGGCGGCGCGAGAAACTTTTCCTGCAATACCTCACCTCGCCCCGCACCCTGGGTATATTGGTACTCACTGCGGCGCTTATCGGGATTAACTGGTTCACCTACATATGGGCCGTCAACAATAATCACATTGTCGATTCAAGCCTCGGATATTATATCAATCCCATTGTAAATATTTTGCTGGGCGTAATTTTTCTGAAAGAACGCTTATCGCGCATTCAGATTATAGCCGTTACATTTGCTTTTGCCGGCGTAGCATTCCTCAGCTGGCATTACGGCAGGCTTCCGGTAATATCGCTGGTGCTGGCTGTTTCGTTCGGATTATATGGGTTGCTGCGGAAAAAAGCCAACCTGCAATCAATGCCCGGACTCATGGTCGAAACATTACTGCTGGCACCTGTTGCACTCTGGTACCTGTGGCATATGAATACCTTGGGTAGTGGCTCATTCGGGCATGTTTCGCGGGTTACGGACTTTTTACTCATCCTGGGCGGACCCATTACTGCCTTGCCGCTTTTCTGGTTTGGGATAGCAGCCACTCGGGTTCCACTGTCAACACTTGGCTTTATTCAGTATTTCGCGCCTACCATCCAGTTGCTGATCGGTATATTTATTTTTGGCGAAGCATTTCATGCCGCCTATATGATCAGCTTTGGTCTGGTGTGGATTGGTCTGGGAATTTATACCTATAGTTTGCTTTTGGGACTGAAGCAGAGGAAGATGTGAGGGTAAGTGAAAAGTGAAAAGTGAAAAGTTGTAAGTGGTAAGTTGTAAGTGGTAAGTGATAAGTGGTAAGTGATTAGTGATAAATGATTAGTGATAATTGTAAAACCAGATACCGGGTTCCAGCATCTAACATCTAACATCCGCCATCTCACATCTAACATCCCTGCCAGCCATCGCAGTCAGGCAGGCGCAATCCGCAATCCGACATTCGACATCCCTGCCAGTTAGCGCAGTCAGGCGAGCACAATCCGCAATCTGAAATCCGCATTCCACAATTCAACAAACATCCCACATCTAACATTCCACATCTGCCTTCCTTTTCAGATTAATGTAATAATAAGGAAGCTCTTCCTCCGGGTGATCTTCGCGTTCAACCACTTCCCATCCCGAAAGGTCAATTTCGAGGAATGTATCGGCGTCAAAGTCTTTCTCAACAATAGTTAGGTATAATTGCTGCGCATACGGCAAAAACTGACGGTACACCGATCCTCCTCCAATAATAAAATTTTCTTTATCGCTATCCATCTTTTCAATGGCTTCGTCAATCGAGTAAGCCATGGTGCAGCCTTCAATCTGCTCGCCTTCAATATCGGTAATAACAATGCTGTGCCTGTTTGGCAAAGGCCTCAATGGCAGCGAATAGAAGGTTCGTTTACCCATTACAATGGTATGACCGGTCGTGAGTTTTTTGAACCGTTTTAAATCGGCCGGGATATGCCATAACAACTGGTTGTCCTTACCTATGGCGTGGTTTTGTGCAATGGCAACTATGATGGAGATTGGTTTCATTTTTTTTGTGCTGAGTGCTTGGTGATTAGTGCTGGGTGCTGAGTGCGTAGTGCTATGTGCTGGGTGCTTAGTGCTTTGTGCTTTGTGCTGAGTGCTTTGTGCTGGGTGCTGAGTGCTATGTGCTTGGTGCTTGGTGCTGAGTGCTTGGTGCTTAGTGCTTAGTGCTGAGCGCTTAGTGCTTAGTGCTATGTGCTTAGTGCTTAGTGCTTAGTGCCTGCTAAATAGAACCTGTGTTTTTCGCTTTTCACTTATCACTTATTAATTGGTGATATTCAACATGGCTAAACCGCTACAGGTGCCTTGATTCCCGGATGTGGATTGTAGCCGGTAAGTTCAAAATCTTCGTATGTGAAACCAAATATGTCTTTCACATCAGGATTCATTTTCATCACCGGAAGTGGCCTGAAATCTCGCGAAAGCTGCAGGTTTACCTGGTCCATATGGTTCAGGTAAATATGCGCATCGCCGAAAGTGTGCACGAAGTCGCCTGGCTCCAGGCCGGTAACCTGTGCAACCATCATGGTCAGCAAGGCATACGAAGCAATGTTAAATGGTACGCCCAGGAAAATATCGGCACTGCGCTGGTAAAGCTGGCACGAGAGTTTGCCGTTGGCTACATAAAACTGGAAAAGCAGGTGGCAGGGGGGAAGCGCCATATCTTTTATCATGCCCACATTCCATGCACTGATGATGATACGCCTCGAGTCGGGATTTTTTTTGATGGTTTCTATCACCTGGCTCACCTGGTCGATAAAAGTACCGTCGGCAGCCGGCCACGACCGCCACTGGTATCCGTACACAGGCCCAAGGTTGCCATCAGCATCTGCCCATTCGTCCCAAATGGATACCTTGTTATCGTGCAGGTATTTTATGTTTGTTTCGCCTTTCAGGAACCACAGCAGTTCGTGGATAATCGACCGCAGGTGCAGTTTTTTGGTGGTAAGCGCGGGGAATCCTTCTGCCAGGTTAAAACGCATCTGGTAACCGAATACGCTTATTGTACCGGTACCTGTGCGATCTTCCTTTTTTACGCCGTTTTCAAGAACATGCCTTAACAGTTCGTGGTATTGTTTCATTGATGGGATAAAAATATGATGGTTCTTACTACTTTTTTACGTTGGATCCGGACCTTCCTGCCCAGGTTCAATCGTTAGCCTTTTTTAATGCACAAATTTTTCCATTGCCTTCGGATCATGCTTGTGTTTAAATATCAATGCAAATGCAATTGTAACAACCAATGCATATAAAGCGAATGATGTCCAGATTCCAGGCCAGTTTTTTACATGTGTTATCGGGTCTTCAAACCATTTGGCTATGGCTAATCCGGCTACCAGATTTCCCAGCACAGCGCCTACTCCGTTAGTCATGAGCATAAAAACTCCTTGTGCCGAAGATTGTATTTTCGAATCGGTGTTTTGCTCAACAAACAAGGCTCCTGATATATTAAAAAAGTCAAAAGCCATTCCATAGATAATGCATGAAGCAATAATGAGTACAAAGCCAACAGTTGAATTTCCTGCTATTCCAAATAATCCAAAGCGTAACACCCAGGCCATCATGCTAAACAGCATAACTTTTTTAATTCCAAACCTTTTCATGAAGAATGGAATTGCCAGGATAAACATGGTTTCCGAAATCTGTGAAATTGAAAGAATTATTGTTGAGAAATTGTTAATGAGCTCACCTTTGGGAAATACAGTTGCATCCTGTAGAAAACTATCGCCGTAAGCATTGGTTAATTGCAGCGCGCCTCCAAGTAATAAACTGAAAGCAAAAAATAAAGCCATTTTCTTTTGCTTGAACAAGATAAAAG
>CAYNVK010000162.1:0-5331 GCA_964400395.1 uncultured Lentimicrobiaceae bacterium
AATACCGCACTTATATCAGCTTATCTGTCAAAGGCGTCGAATGAACGGGCCGATAGTGCCATACAACTTTACAATACTGCCATATCAACCTCCGAAAAATGCCTCAGCCAGGGAGGCAGCAAAGCTTACGTGCAAGCTGTGAAACGAAAGCTGATTAAAGCCAGGCTTGGTTTGGGACTTGTTTTTTATAACAAGATGGAGTATTCAAAATCGCTCAATCTATACAACCAGGCATTAAAGGAAGCCGACATTATCGGCGACCTGACGCTACAGGCCGAAAGTAATTTCAACATTGCGGAGGTTTACCTTGAGCAAAGCCAGTATAGCCTGGCCATGGAGTTTTACGAACTTTCCCTTTCGGGGTATGAGAAAGTGAATGACATTGGAAGCCAGTTCTGGTGCTACACCGGAATGGGCATCGTGCAAAAACAATGCGGCAACTACCGCGATGCTATCCGGTTTTACACCAAAGCACTCGAAAAAGCAAGCAGTGCCGGGTTAGCGTATGAGAAAGCCATTTGCTACAACAACCTCGGGAATGTGCATCGTAAACTTGGCGATTTTGCCAAAGCCATGGAATCGTACCAGAAAGCAATGGAGGTTTTCAGAAAAATAAATGATGAAAACTCTGTGTCCGATTGCTTGAATAATATCGGCAACCTGTACCTCGACAACGGCGACCCGTTCCGTGCGCTGGAGTATTACCGTCAGTCGCTTGCCATAAACGAAAAGGCCAAAGATGAGTACAGGCTTATCATCCGTTACAAAAACCTGGCAGGTGCCTATACCGAACTTAAGGATTACGAAAATGCACGCCTTTACCTGGAAGATGCGCTGAAACTTGCCGAAAAGTCGGGCGACAAATCATTCCTGGCATCGTGCAATATGTTGTTTGGAAAGCTTCATGAAGCGAAAAAAGATTATATCATAGCTTCGGCTTTCTTCCGGAAGTCGGTTGATTTATATGCCGAAATAGGCGCAAAACCGGAACAGAGCGAAGCCCTCGTGGAACTGGCAAATGCCATGCTGAATCAAAAATCAGTAAAGGAAGCCATTCAACTTGCTGGCGAAGCCTTAAAAATTGCAGAAGCAACAGGTTCGCTCAAAGGCAGAATGGAAGCCAGTTTGTGCCTGGCCGGATGCTACGAAAAAGATGGAAATCCCTCGCAGGCATATTTGTACCTCAGTCGTGCCTCAGCACTCAAGGATAGTATTTATACCGTCGAAAAATACCGTACTATCGAAGAAGTTGAGGCTGGCTTTGCCCGGAGTGAACTCAAAAAAGAGAACGAAACACTCCTACAGAACAGTATTTTGCAAAAGCAAGCCATCAGTACCCGCAATATCATACTTGTGTTGCTCGCAATAAGCTTGATTTTGGGCGCTGCTTTGCTTTGGTTAATTTACAAACAGCGCAGGGAAGCCAGGCTCGAAACAGGCAACATAAAAAAACAAAGCGAACAGAAAATAGAACAACTCAACGAGGATTTAACCATAAAAGAACGGGAGCTGACTTCGAAAACGATTTTTATAAACCAGAAAAATCAGATACTCGAAAAACTGATTGATGAATTGGATGAACTTAAAAAGTCGGAAGTTTCGGCCCAATCCATTCAGCACTTGCAGTTACAGCTCAAACAGGAGCTTTCGCCTAATGCCTGGAAGGAGTTTGAAACCCAATTCAACGAAGTGCACCCGGGTTTCCAGGGTCGCCTGTTAACCGGTTATCCCGGGCTAACACCCGCCGAACGCCGTTTGTGCTCATTTATCCGCCTCGATATGAATACCCGCGAGATATCCTCGCTTTCCGGTCAATCCATAAAAAGTATCGAAGTGGCCCGTACCCGCATCCGCAAAAAGCTCAACATCCCCCACGAGCACAACCTGGCCAATTTTATAGCTTCAATATAGTGTCGGTAAATAACCTAACACTTTTTCCCAAACCTGCTCATTTTATAAAATTAAGGAGTTGCCGGGTAAAACTCAATCTACTGTGCGCTGGGAACATCCCCCACGGGGATTGAGGGATGCACAGAGGCAAAATTTATGTTTAAACTCGGTTTTCTTTCAGGCAGTATATAAATAATTCTTTCTTTTTCTTCCTATTTTAATGTATCCCCGCCTTTGAGTGTTTTTGTAGGGTGGCTTGAAAGTTATTGTAAGGTGTTAAATATAAGTTATTTGTAAATCGCGATTTACTTTTGCTAGGCTTTTCAGTGATGATAAACCATAGCCCCTGAAAATCCATTTTATGAAATCATTCCAATCCTTATTTGTGCTTTCCGCGATCCTTTTCCTCTGCGATTCGTGTAAAAAAGAAAACAATCCTGATCCTCCTGTTGTAACAGCCACGGGTATAGAATGGATAAGCCATGCCGATTCTCCTTCATTCAGCATTGCTATGGCTCAGGATATACAAACAGATGCATCCGGCAACATTTTTATTGTGGGTTATGCCGATAATCCGGTTGTTTTTGGGACAATTTCCATGAACGATTTCACCTATGGTTCATCTTTCCTGGCGAAAATGAATTCCAAAGGAGAGTTTGTGTGGGTGAAAGATATTGCCCGGAGCAATTCGCCGAATATACTTCTGGAAATCGACTCACGGGGTAACCCGGTTATATGCTTTCAATACAGTGCTTTACCTGTTCATAATAACCTTCAGGATATACTCTCAACGGGCGATAATAATATCGGGCTAGCCAAATTTAGTTCCGAGGGGCTGCACATGTGGTCGGTAGGAGGAGGCTCAGTAAATAACGGCGATTACCCGGTTTGTATGGCCATTGATCCTAACGATAACTTATTCGTTTCCGGTTCATTTTTCTCGTACACTACTTTTCAGGATAAAACTTTAACCGAGAAATTTAACGTAAAAGGTACGTTTATAGCCAAGTTCGATGGGGGTGGCAAATGCAGCTGGATTCGCGAATCCAATGAAATTAAATACGATCATCAATCGGATTATAATGAAGCCGCCGTGTATGCCATGGCTTGTGATTCGAAAGGCAATTGTTATGTTTCGGGTCGCTATACAAGCCAATTGAACTTCCTCGGATACAATATCAGCACCAATAACATGAGCGGGTTTATAGGCAGGGTCAATGCTATAGGCAATTGCGACTGGATAAGCCCTCAGCATATCGCTTTCCCGATTTTTAAATCACTTACCGTGGATAAAAACGACAACCTCTTTTGCGGGGGTGCTTCTGCCGAAAATGTACAACTAACGGAATCTTCGGCATTGTTTACAGCAAACAATAAACTCCTTTTCGCTAAACTATCGGCTTCGCAAAAATGGCTCTGGGCGAAGGAACTGGTCGAAACCAACCGTGCTATACCTGAAATGGGCAGCACTTGCAATGATATGGACTGTGATAACCAGGGCAATTTCTATTTTACAGGTAACAGCAACGGGGCTACTACCATAGGCTCTAATAGTTTCAACACATCGTCGGGTATGGAGGAAATGATCTACGCTGCTAAACTTTCGCCCGATGGAGATGCGTTGTGGTTAAAAGTTAATAACCTGGCCGATGCTGCGGCTTCATCCAAATGCTTATCAGTTGACGCCAATAACAATTGTTATGTAGCAGGCTTTCGTAACCGTGCCTTTTCCATGGAGGATCAGAAACTGGATGATGGAAGGGGCGTGTTTGTAACAAAAATCAAACAGTAGCAAAAAGCACTCTGCTGTAAGTGCCGATGCATTTACTTAAAAAAATCAAATTGGATTAATCCAAAGTTTCACAAAACTGATTTCTTTCGATTCATTAAAGCAATAATGCGGTAAAATGAACACACTTTCGAAAATAGTAATTCTTCTCCTGCTGTCGCTGATAACCTGCTGCTCCAATGCCGGTGACGAAAATAGGGAGGCACATAAACAAAGCAATGTCAAAAACAAAGCAATGGTTTTTTACAAAACCAGCGAGCCCAATGAGCATGCCTTCACCTTCCTGCTTCCCGAAGGTTGGACAGTTTCGGGCGGCATTACCCGTGTTGACCCCAATGCAGGCGGCGGTTCGGGAAATGCTATCGAAGCCAAACTGTATATGAAGCTTACCTCGGCCGATCAGAAAGCAGGTATGGGCTGGCTGCCCGATACCCGTTTCTTCGATATGCGCCGCAATCCCGGCCAAAACCTTGCTGCTTCCATGTTCCCCGACGGTAGCAATTACAACGGCATGATGGTAATGCCACTTCCCGATCCGGCCACTTTTATCCGATTGGTGGCTTTCCCGTTTGCGCATCCACATGCCCAGGGACTTGCCATTAAGCAGGTACAGCCTATGCCAAAACTGGCTGAGGAATATAGTAACATGTCGGCGCAAATGTTGGGAGGGTACAGGTTCTCGTACCAGGTAGCCATCGTTACGATTGAATATACCGAAAATAGGATTCAATACCTCGAAAAAATGGTTTGCGCCATCGAGGATTACGGGAAAATGGGCGGAGGCATGTGGGGCAATAAAGAAACCTGGTATGTACGGACTGAAAAGCCATTGTTCGAAAGTTATGCACCTGTTTTTGCCACCATCGGGCATTCCGTAAAACTTAATATGGAATGGCTGGCGAGGGAAATACGCAGTCAGCAGGTAAACAGCAACATAGCTTTGCAAACTCAGCATGAGGTGGCGCGCCTCGACAGCGAAATAGCTGAACACCGTTCGCGTACCAATTCCGAAATCAACAACGATATGTTCCTCAACCTCACCGGGCAGGAGGATTTTACGAACCCGTTTACCGGCGAAACCGAGCGGGGAACCAACGAATGGAACTACCGCTGGGAAAATGAACAGGGGCATGTAATTTATTCTGATAACCAGAATTACAGTCCCAACGAGGATAAAGACATAACGGTGAAAGGATTTAAACGATCAGAAATCAGAAAGAGATAATCAAAACAGATAAATCAATAACAAAATACGATTCGTATGAAGCAAGCTCCAACTATACTGATATGCCTTGTTTTTGTAGTCATTTTCAGCCAGGTGGCTGCACAAAATCCATGGCAATGGCAAAATCCGCAACCCCAGGGGAATGGCCTCTGGGCCGGTCAGGCTCTTGACGCACAAACATATGTTGCAGTGGGCGCCCGCGGTGCCATTGTGCGAACCGAAGACCAGGGACTAACCTGGGAAATGCCCTTTACACCCATTCCTGAATTTTTGTATGGGCTAAGTTTCGGTTCTTCAACAACCGGAACGGCAGTGGGCGACGGAGGCATAATTATCAATACAAGCAACCAGGGAAAATCATGGCTAAGGGCAAATTCGCCTGTAACCGCCAACCTCTGGGGCATACATTATGCGGATGCAAATACCG
>CAYNVK010000162.1:5431-7261 GCA_964400395.1 uncultured Lentimicrobiaceae bacterium
AATTCGCCTGTAACCGCCAACCTCTGGGGCATACATTATGCGGATGCAAATACCGGGTATGCCTGTGGCGAAGGCGGAACTGTTATAAAAACCACTAATGCAGGTGCAACCTGGTCATCGCTATCATCGGGCACCGGGCAAAACCTCTTTGCCGTGTTTTTTATCAATAGTCAGACCGGATGGGCTGTAGGCGATAATGGCACTATCATCAAAACCGCTGATGGCGGAAGTACCTGGCTGACTCAGGCTTCCGGGGTGTCGAAAATGCTGCGTGCCGTGCAGTTTCTTGATGAGTCCCTGGGCTTCGTGAGCGGGTATTCAGGTACGGTCCTGAAAACTACCGATGGAGGAACAACCTGGAAGGAACTGCCCCGTTACACAGGGACGAACCTATTCAGCCTTCATTTTATCAATGCCACAACCGGGTTTGCCGGTGGCACAGGTGAAAACTACATTAGCACAACCAATGGGGGATCTACCTGGACATTCCACATTGGCCAGCAAGAAACTGGCTGCTGGAATAATATCAGTTTTTCGGATCAAACTAATGGTTGGATGTGTGGCAATCTGGGCCGGATGATGAAAACCACCAACGGCGGACTAACCTGGAAATTGGTTTCCGATAATTTGTGCGAAGATATCTACTCCATCGGTTTTTACCAGCAGCAGTATGGAATGGTTGGCAGCGACTGGGGTAAATATTTAAAAACAGTGGATGGGGGAAATACCTGGGAACTTAATTCCATCCCTGGTTACACCATGATTATATACGGGATTCACTATTTTACATCACAAAATATACTGGTGGCCGGCGGCTACGGAGGCTGTTACCGCACTGCCGACGGCGGCGAAACCTGGAACCAGGTCAGCCTGGGAACCACAGCCAACCTGATGAGTCTTAAATTTGTTGATGATCAAACCGGCTTTGTTTTCGGTTTATCGGGTTACCTGGCAAAAACAACTAACCAAGGTACTTCGTGGACTACTATCCCTTGCCCGCAAACCTATCATTTCATGTGTTCCCATGTCTGGGACGAAAACCACATGATTGCCGCTACAAGCTGGGGTAAGATTTTGAAATCATCCGATGGAGGAAAAAACTGGGTGGAAAAGCACTCCGAAACAGGGGAAATATTTGCTGATATATGCTTTATTGATAATCTGAATGGTTTTGCAGTGTCGGGCCACAGTAAAATTTACCGTACCACCGATGGCGGTGAAACCTGGACCGTGACCCAGGTTGGTTACTTCAAGGAATACACCCATATTCATTTCATCAATGCCACCACCGGCTGGATAAGCGGAAGCGATGGGTATATGCTCCGCACCACGGATGGCGGTACAACCTGGAACCCGGTTTACATTGGCACGCATCAAAGTCAGAATGTGGTTTACTTTTTCGATGAGCAAAACGGTTTCCTGGCGGGTAACGGGGGCATGTTGCTACACACTTCAAACGGGGGCTACACTTCAATACCCATCACTTATCCATCAACAGAAAACAAACCTGAACTTACTCTATTCCCAAATCCCTGTAACGAAGCAGCATTTATACAGTACGATTTACCTGCCGGAGCAAAGGTATCGGTTCAGGTATTTGCTGTCAGCGGCAAACAGGTTCTGTCACTTGATATGGGTTGGCAAAGCAAGGGGAAACACCAGGTTTCGTTCAGTGCAAAAGAGCTGCCTTCCGGGGTTTATTTTTGCCAGCTCCGGGCTGATGGAATAGTTGAAACAAAGAAAATGATCGTCTCAAAATAAATTTCCCGTCATGAAAAGTCAAATTTACATTTTGCTGATTTCAGTGTTCTGCCTGGTTCAACCCACCAG
>CAYNVK010000163.1:0-7224 GCA_964400395.1 uncultured Lentimicrobiaceae bacterium
TTCAACTACCTTGATTTTGCCTTTTTTAAGAGCGGCAATCATGGGCGCATGGTTATTCATTACTTCGAATGAGCCATCAAGTCCCGGAAACTGGGCCAGCGAAACCTCTCCTTCGTATATGGTGCTGTCGGGTGTTACTATTTCTATTTTCATTTTTTCAGGCTTTTAGGCTGTAGACTTTCGGTCAAAAAAGAGGTTTAATGCAACACTATTTTTCAGCCAGCATTTTCTTGCCTTTTTCAATGGCTTCTTCAATGGTGCCCACCAGGTTGAAAGCGGATTCAGGATATTCGTCCACCTCGCCGTCGAGTATCATTTTAAATCCTTTAATGGTGTCTTCGATGCCTACAAACGCTCCCGGTATACCGGTAAACTGGGTAGCAACAAAGAAAGGCTGTGAAAGGAAACGGGCCACACGACGTGCGCGGTGTACCACCATTTTATCATCGTCGGACAACTCGTCCATACCCAGGATGGCAATAATATCCTGAAGTTCTTTATACCGCTGCAGAATTTCTTTAACGCGTTGTGCAGTGTTGTAATGTTCTTCACCCACGATATCGGGGCTCAGAATACGTGAGGTTGAGTCGAGCGGGTCAACAGCGGGGTAAATACCCTGTTCCGAAATTTTACGGTTCAATACCGTGGTGGCATCGAGGTGGGCAAAGGTTGTTGCCGGAGCCGGGTCGGTAAGGTCGTCGGCAGGTACATACACCGCTTGTACCGAAGTAATGGAACCACGTTTGGTTGAGGTAATACGTTCCTGCATCATACCCATTTCGGTAGCCAGGGTTGGCTGGTAACCAACGGCCGATGGCATACGCCCCAGCAGTGCCGATACTTCGGAACCTGCCTGGGTGAAACGGAAAATGTTATCGACAAAGAACAAAATGTCATTGCCACTTCCCTGCTCATCGCCATCGCGGAAATATTCGGCAACGGTGAGTCCCGAAAGGGCAACGCGGGCACGTGCTCCGGGCGGTTCGTTCATTTGTCCGAACACCATAGTGAGCAGTGATTTTTCCATCTCTTTGGGATCCACTTTCGAAAGATCCCATCCGCCTTCTTCCATGCTCTTTTTAAAGTCCTCGCCATAGTTTACAAGGCCGGCTTCAATCATTTCGCGCAGCAGGTCGTTACCTTCGCGGGTACGCTCGCCTACACCGGCAAACACCGAAAACCCGTTGTATTGCTTGGCAATATTGTTGATCAGTTCCTGGATAATAACGGTTTTACCTACACCGGCACCTCCAAAGAGCCCGATTTTACCGCCTTTGGCATAGGGCTCTATCAGGTCGATAACTTTAATACCGGTATAAAGAACTTCTTTTGAAGTGGAAAGGTTTTCGAATTTGGGTGGATCGCGGTGAATAGAAGCAGTGCGCTCGCGCGAAACCGTTGGCATCCCGTCAATGGCCTGCCCGATAACATTGAAAAGGCGGCCTTTGATAATGTCGCCGACTGGCATCGAAATGGTCATGCCGGTTGAAACAACTTCCATACCACGGCTTAAACCATCCGTTGAGTCCATAGCCACGGTACGTATAGTGTTTTCACCAATATCCTGCTGGCACTCCAGTACAATTACGTTACCCTGCTCATTTTTTACTTCAAGGGCATCATAAATATTTGGAAGCGGCGAATTTTCGTCGAATGATACGTCAATTACCGGTCCGATGATCTGCGAGATTTTGCCGGTTATTTTTGAAGCCATATAAAATTGATTTAGGAAGCAAATGTAAAAAATCTATTTCGAATGATCAACCGGTTCGTAATTGTATTACCGGTAGTTTTTTATTCGTCGGCAGCATTTTTGTTGTCGGCAGGTTCGGCAGCCGGGTTATTATTTTCGCCACTGCTGTTTTCACCTGTTTTTTCATCATGCGATTGGAAGAACTGGCGCTGGAAGATGAGTAAACTCAATACCCCGGTAGTGATAGCCGAATCGGCAACATTGAACACAGGGCGGAAGAACTCAAATTCCTGTCCTCCCCACAATGGCACCCACGAAGGATAATTCCCTACAATGATAGGGAAATAAAACATATCTACCACCTTGCCATGCAAAAAAGAACTGTACCCGCCTTCGGCAGGCAGGAAACGGGCTACATCGAAGTAGGTGCTTTCGCTGAACAGCAGGCCATACAGCGCACTGTCGATGATATTTCCCACGGCTCCTGCAAGTATCAGCGAAAAGCAAAGGATAACCCCGAAGGATGTCTTTTTCCTGGATAGGTGAACGATATACCATACCAGGAACCCGACCGCAAAAATCCGGAACAGGCTTAGCGCAAGTTTTCCGTACCCGCCGGCAAACTGCATGCCAAAGGCCATGCCGTTGTTTTCGGTGAAATGAATAATAAACCAGTTACCGGCCACATGGAATTCCTGGCCGAGGGTCATATTGGTTTTAATCCATATTTTTAAAGCCTGATCAATTATCAGGACAATAAATACTACTAAAAGTGATTTCTTAAGCACAATTTCTCTCTCCGGGTTATTTCTGTTTCATTTTGGCTTCCATACTCAGCGTTGCATGTGGCACACTGCGAAGCCTTTCCTTCGAAATCAGCTTGCCTGTTTCGCGGCAAATGCCATAGGTCTTGTTCTCAATGCGAACCAGGGCGTTCTCGAGGCTTTGAATAAATTTCTCCTGACGGCCTGCCAATCGTGCATTTTCTTCTTTCGAAAGCACCTGGTAACCTTCTTCGAGTACTTTGAAAGTAGGCGAAGTGTCCATGGTGTCGTTGTCGTTGCTGTTGGTATAGGCTTCAGTAAGCAGTTCGAGATCGTGGCGTGCTTTTACAAGTTTTTCGAGTATCAGCTCGCGGAACTCAGCCAACTCCTCATCAGAGTAATGGGTTCTTCCTTTTTCATCTTTTTCGTCTTCCGCTTTCATCTGTTTCTGGTTTTAAAAGATTCACATTCATGCATGATTAAACTTTGCCAACCTTTATCGAAACACTTATTTCATCTGTAAGTTCAAGTGTTTCGGCCTCCCCTGTGATCTTGTCCGAAACTTTCAAAGATTCGGCAAGCGTTTCTGAGCAAATATAACTATTAAAGTGAACGATAGCTGTTTCTACCTGCTCATTTTTTTGCATCTCAAGCGTTATTTTATCGGTAACCTCGAAACCACGGTCCTTGCGGATATTTTGTATGCGGTTTACCAGTTCGCGTGCAATTCCTTCCTGCCAAAGTGCCTCTGTTACGGTAATATCGAGCGCTACCGTAAGTGTTCCCTGGTTGGCTACTACCCAGCCCGGAATGTCCTCGGTAATGATCTCCACATCCGAAAGCAGCATTTCGACCGTTTCGCTGCCAATCGCCAGCTTATACTCACCTTCGCTTTCGATGCGTGTAATATCAGCCTGGCTGAATGAACCCACTGCCGCGGCAATTTCTTTCATCAGTTTGCCATAGCGCGGCCCCAGGGTTTTGAAGTTTGGTTTTATCTTCTTCACCAGGAATCCGGCCGATTCGTTGAGGTATTCCAGTTCCTTCACATTTACCTCGCTCAGGATAAGCCCGCTCACTTTATCAAGTTGTTCCCTGATATGATCGCCGGCCACCGGGATAAGGATTTTCTGTAAAGGCTGACGGACACGCAGGTTGGTTTTTTTACGCAGGCTCAGCACCATGCTCGAAACCTGTTGCGCCAGCTGCATGCGTTCCTCCAGTTGTTTGTCTATTTTACTTTCGTCGGCAACCGGGAAATCAGTAAGATGAACCGACTGGCTGTTATCGCGGCCTGATACTTCGTTGAGGTCGATAAAGAGCCTGTCCATAAAGAAAGGCGCAATAGGCGAACCCAGTTTGGCAATTACTTCGAGGCAGAGATACAGGGTCTGGTACGCCGAAATTTTATCGTTGGTGTATTCGCCTTTCCAGAAACGGCGGCGCGACAGGCGCACATACCAGTTGCTCAGGTGCTCGTTTACAAAATCGGTGATCAGGCGGCCTGCCCGCGTGGGTTCGTAATCGGCATAAGCCTCATCCACATTTTTAATCAGGCTGTTCAGCTCCGACTGTATCCAGCGGTCAATTTCGGGACGTTCGGCAAAAGGTATTTCGGCCTCGGCAAACCTGAAACCATCAATATTGGCATACAGGGCAAAGAAATTATAGGTGTTGTACAGGGTTCCGAAGAACTTACGTTGTACTTCGGCTATGCCATCGAGGTCGAATTTGAGGTTATCCCAGGGCTGCGAGTTGGTGATCATATACCAGCGGGTAGCATCGGGACCATATTTGGCAAGGGTTTCGAACGGATCGATGGAATTGCCGAGTTTTTTCGACATTTTGTTGCCGGCCTTATCGAGAACCAACCCGTTGGAAATTACATTTTTAAAAGCTACCGAATCGAAGGCCAGGGTGGCAATAGCATGCAGGGTATAAAACCAGCCGCGGGTCTGATCCACGCCTTCGGCTATCAGGTCGGCCGGGAAATATTCGGGGTGGCCTTCATTTTTCTCGAACGGGTAATGGAACTGGGCATAAGGCACAGCGCCCGAATCGAACCAAACATCGATCAGGTCGGTTTCGCGTATCATTTTTTTACCGGTGGGCGATACCAGGAAGATATCATCCACGTAAGGGCGATGCAGGTCGAAGGAATTGTAGTTTGCGTCGCTGTTATTACCCGGTTCGAAGCCGGCAAACGGGTTAACCGTCATAAACCCGGCTTTGATTGATTTTTCAATCTCTTCCTTCAGCTGTGCGATGGAGCCTATGCAGATTTCCTCGCTGCGGTCTTCGCTCACCCATATCGGGAGCGGGGTTCCCCAGTAGCGCGAACGCGACAGGTTCCAGTCGACCAGGTTTTCCAACCAGTTGCCAAAACGACCGGTACCGGTTGATTCGGGTTTCCAGTTGATGGTTTTGTTAAGCTCGATCATGCGGTCCTTTAGCGCGGTGGTGCGGATAAACCAGGAGTCGAGCGGGTAGTAAAGTATGGGCTTATCGGTACGCCAGCAATGCGGGTACGAGTGCTCGTATTTTTCGGTTTTGAAAGCCCTGTTTTCTTTTTTCAGCTTAACGATAATGTCGATATCCACATTCTCGCCTTTCATTGGATCGTCGTCCTGGGCATATTCCGATTTCACGAAACGGCCTGCAAATTCGCCCATTTCGGCTGTAAAGCGCCCTGTTTTGTCAACCAGGGTAAGCGCTCCAATGCCGTTTTGTTTGGCAACCTTGAAGTCGTCGGCACCAAAGCTTGGCGCGATATGAACAATTCCGGTTCCATCTTCGGTAGTCACAAAATCGCCTGTAATTACCATAAATGCGTCGCCGGTTTCGGGCTGTGCATAAGGCAGCAGCTGCTCGTAGCGCAGGCCTGCAAGCTTTTCGCCTGTAAATTCGGTAAGGATTTCGTAGGGGATTACCTTTTGACCGGGAACGTATTCGTCCATCGGCATTTCGGCATTTTTCTCGGGGAAATATTTATGCAGCAGCGGTTTGCCTACCACCACTTTAATAGGTTCGTAGGTATAAGGATTAAACGTATTTACCAGCACGTAGTCGATGTTTTTGCCAACAGCCAGGGCGGTATTTGATGGCAACGTCCATGGTGTGGTGGTCCAGGCTAGGATAAATACTTCGGTTTTATCGTTCCCGAAAAGAGTGGGTATAAGCGCATGCCCGGTATCTTTCCGAACCTTAAACTGGGCTACCACGGTATTGTCCTTCACGTTGCGGTAGCTTCCGGGCTGGTTAAGCTCGTGCGTGCTGAGGCCGGTTCCGGCGGCTGGCGAATAAGGCTGTATCATGTAACCTTTGTACAGCAGGCCTTTTTTGTATAGTTCCGACAGCAGGTGCCAGCAGGTTTCGATATAGGTATTTTCGAACGTGATGTACGGATGCTCCAGGTCGACCCAGTAGCCGATTTTCAGCGTGAGTTCGTCCCAGCGGTCCTTGTATTTCATTACCTCGCTGCGGCAGGCTTTGTTGTAATCGTCGACACTGATTTTTTTGCCTATATCTTCCTTGGTGATTCCGAGGGTTTTTTCAACGGCAATTTCTATGGGCAGGCCGTGGGTATCCCAACCGGCTTTCCGTTCAACAAAATAACCTTTCAGGGTTTTGTAACGGCAGAAAATATCTTTGATGGCGCGGGCCATAACATGGTGAATACCAGGCATGCCGTTGGCCGAAGGTGGTCCTTCGTAAAAAATATAGGGTGTATGTTCGCTTCGGTTTTCGAGGCTTTTTTCGAAAATACGTTCATTATTCCAGAAATCGAGAACTTCGTTTCCGATGCGGGTTAAGTTAAGTTGTTTGTATTCAGTGTATTTAGTTCCCATGAGGAGGTAATTTTAAGCTGATTTTTTAAGGCTGCAAAGATACAATAAATTGTGAGATAAAAAAGGGTCGGGAAAGGTCGGAAGACGGGAGTCGGAAGACGGAAGTCGGAAGACAGAAGTCAGAAGACAGGAGAATGAAGAAGGAAGCCGGCGAAAGTTTTTTTAAGCGATAAATGAAGTTTTGCTGGATCATTCCTTCTTCAGAATTCTGGCAAAAGGGTACTTTCAAAACAAAATCAATTATTTTTTCAAAAATCGTATTTCCTTTTTGTGTTTTCTGGATTAAGAAGTAAAGTATAGCAGGGAAAGGCGGATTACTGATTTAGAAAGCGAAAGCCGCGTTTCTATAAAATATATGAGCATTATATTTGAATCCAACATACTATTTTGTGTGTTGCGATTTTGTATTATATATAATAGATTAAATATGAATATTTTACAAATATAAAAAGTTAATAACTTTTTGATAAAAGCCCCCCCCCATAATTTGCATATCAATTAATAATTGTTTTAACTTTGGTATGAAATCTTTTTTTAAAGTTGATTTTAGTATTGGTTTTTAGGTTTTGAATACAAGAATTATAAATAATAAGTAACTCAGCCTGATAACAAGCAATGCTAATCCGGGAAGTGCTCACTTTGATATAAAAAGAATTTTATTACTGATAAGGCCGATAATGAAGCCTGAATACTGAAGTATCTTGTAAAACGTAGTATCGAAATATTTGAAATGCTATTTTTTGAAAAGAGGGACTGCCTATCCTATCCTTTCAACAGAAAAAAGCCTCCCTGTGAG
Source organism: uncultured Lentimicrobiaceae bacterium (assembly GCA_964400395.1). GTDB lineage: Bacteria > Bacteroidota > Bacteroidia > Bacteroidales > UBA4417 > UBA4417. The sequence goes on from CAYNVK010000163.1 coordinate 7,102, forward strand.
GCCGACCTATCAAACGCTAATTTAACCGGGTACGAACCAAAACACAGAGAGGCAGCACAAAGGTACAATATTATATGGCTAATTGATTAAGCAATGCTTGTTAATATCCACGCAGGTTCGCAC
>CAYNVK010000164.1:0-3646 GCA_964400395.1 uncultured Lentimicrobiaceae bacterium
GCAATTCACAATGGATTACCTATGAATAAGATATTCTGGGAATATCTAAAAAAACACACTGTTTATCCTTTCGAGCTCATAATTATTGATAATAGCAGCAATGATGGAAGTAGGGAGTTTTTCAAATCTGTTGGTGCGGTTGTAATTGAAAATCAGCAAAATTACTCGTATCCGGTATGCCAGAATCAAGGTATTGCAGCAGCCAAATACGACATCTTTGTGTTCATCAACAATGATATAATCGTTTCTCCGCATTGGGATCAAAGGATGCTTGATGCCGCTGATACTGGGGGGCTAGATATTATTACGCCGGTTGGTATCGAAATGCTGGAAAATGAAAAAGCTACAAAAGCTATTAAGCGTAAATGGCTTAGAATTAAAAACCCATTGTCATTATTCGGATTCAGTAGTTTCAATTTAAAACTTATGCATAGGTTGATGTATGGTAACTGGGAACGTTATTCGAATTCACGATTTGAACATTTTGGTCTTGCTGTGAAAGAAGGATTTGTTGGAAATACTGTAATGATGCGTCGGCAGGCAATCGAAAAAATTGGACTATGGGATGAACGAATTCAGGGTGCCGATTTCGATCTTTATATTCGATCGAAAAAACGCAATATTGAACATCAGGATATTAAGCCTGTTCATATGGCATTAGGTGTTTTTATTCATCACTATATCCGACTTACTATAAAGTCCTCGCACGTACCTTTTGCTGACCAGGATAAAATAATATCAAATGAGGAAAAATGGGGGGAAGAGAACATGAAAGAATATTGCCGCGATATCGTTACTAATTTGTAGTATTCTGTTTTACTTTCACTTATCATTAATACATTATAGCCTGGGTATTCAACTGTTTAATCATATTTGCAATAAATCAGTACCTTTGCCGCATGGAAACAACACGCCAGCAAAAAATTGCACGACTCCTGCAAAAGGATCTCGGCGAAATATTTCAGGCCCTGGGCCGCGATATATTTCCCGGGAATATGATCACAGTTACAAAGGTTTACGTTTCGCCCGACCTTTTTCTTGCCAAGGTTTACCTGAGCCTGTTCGGCAAGACCGAAAAACAGGTGTTGCTCGATCTCATCAAGGAGCACCGGAAAGAAATCAGGCTTAAGCTGGGCAACCGCATTAAAAACCAGGTTCGCTCCATACCCGAACTCGACTTTTTTATCGACGATTCGCTCGATTATATCGAAAATATTGATAACCTGCTTAAGAGTTAGTTGAGGAAGCCGGAAGCCGGAAGACCCCTGCCTGACTGCGTCAGCAGGCAGGGAAGACGGAAGTCAGAAGACAGAAGTCGGAAGACAGAAGACGCCTACCTGACTGCGTCAGCAGGCAGGGAAGACCGAAGTCGGAAGACTGAAAACCAAAACAAACTCAATTGCCCCTCTCCTTGTCTCCCTGTCCCCCCATCACCCCTCGCCTCTCGCCCCATCTCCTTGTCCCCCCATCTCCTTGTCGCCTATCGCCCCTCGTCCCTCACAATTAATATCATAACCCCTCAAATATCCTGAAATAAACATGCAATACGATCCCATAAAGCGCTCATTAGGCAGTGTTTTCAACAGTACCCCGTTTCTGCGCAAGGTATTCTACCGGCTACTCGATCTGCTTTTGCTCCGCTCGTGGCATATCCGCCGCGAAGTACGGAAATGGGCTTCTACCGCCACCGGCGATATATCTGTACTCGATGCCGGTTCCGGATTCGGGCAATACGATTTCTATATGTCGTCGAAAAACCCGGGCTGGAAAATCCGTGGCGTGGATGTTAAGGAAGAACAGATTGCTGACTGCAATGCTTTTTTTACCCGCATTGGCCGCCGGAATGTGAGCTTTGCCTTTGCCGATCTCACCGCTTTTACTGATGCTTCGGCGTATAATCTCATTTTGTCGGTTGATGTTATGGAGCATATCCTGGAGGATGTTGCCGTATTCCGCAATTTTCATGCTTCGCTCAAACCAGGTGGCATGGTACTTATTTCAACGCCTTCGGACCAGGGAGGCAGCGATGTACACGATCACGACGAAGAGGAATCGTTTATCGAAGAGCATGTACGCGATGGCTACAACATCAGCGAAATACAGGAAAAACTTAAATCGGCGGGTTTCACACGTACCGAAGCACGCTATCAATATGGCAAGCCAGGGCAGCTGAGCTGGAGGCTGTCGATGAAATACCCCATACTGGCACTGGGTAAAACCAAACTCTTCTTTATTTTGCTTCCGTTTTATTACCTGCTCACTTTCCCGCTTTGCCTGGTATTGAATTATTTTGATGCCACCATTGTGCATAAAACCGGTACCGGACTGGTGGTAAAAGCCTGGAAGTAGAAACATGGTTTGGTAAAAAATACTGACAAAAGCAGGGTATATTTTCTTTACAGCTGCTGATTCATTTAAAATTTCATCACCCTGATCTTACTTCAAACTACAGCCCGTTGAATCTCCCGTTTTTCATAGCGCGCAGGTACCTGATTTCGAAGAAATCGCACAACATCATCAACCTGATATCGGGTATTTCGATGGTGGGAGTTGCCGTTGGAACAGCGGCGCTTATCATTGTGCTGAGCGTTTTCAATGGTTTCGAGTCGGTAGTAATTTCGCTGTTTTCGGTGTTTGACCCCGATATTGAAATTACCGCCATGCAGGGGAAAACCTTCCACGAAAGTGATGTGGATGCCGGTAAAGTGAGGGAACTTCCGGGCGTAATCAGCTACACAAAAGTTGTTGAGGAAAACGCCCTGCTCCATTACAACAAGCAACAATACCTCGCTACCATTAAAGGCGTTGATTCGCTGTACCAGCTGAAAAGCCCAATAGATTCGCTGCTGGTTACCGGTCAGATGATGTTGCAAAAAGATAGCCTGGATTTTGCTATTCCCGGTTACGGCGTAGCTTATTACCTGAATATTGATATGAATGCGCCCGATAACATCATCTCGGTATTTATCCCTAAACGGAAAGGAAGTATTTCGGGCTTGCCCCAGGAATCCTTTCACAATGATTTTATCAGGCCATCGGCCATTTTTTCGGTGCAGCAGGATTTCGACGATAAATATATGCTGGTTCCCCTGCGTTTTGCCCGCAGTATGCTCGATTATACCGATGAAGTTACCAGCGTTGAAATCCGCCTGGCCAAAGGGACGGATGTGGCCGTCATTCAGCAAAAAATTGCTGATATTGCCGGTCCGGAATTCAGGGTGCAAAATCGTTTTCAGCAACAGGAGGTTTTGTACAAAATCATGAAATCGGAAAAATGGGCTGTTTTTCTCATCCTGACTTTTATTCTTATCGTAGCCTCTTTTAATGTAATCGGGTCGCTTACCATGCTTATACTGGATAAGCAAAAGGATATCAGCATCTTGCGAAGTATGGGGGCCAAAGATGCAGCCATAAAACAGATTTTCTTTTTCGAAGGGCTGTTAATTTCGCTCAGCGGTGCCTTAGCCGGTCTTTTGCTGGGTTTGCTGGTATGTTTCCTGCAACTAAAATATGGGCTGGTTAAGCTTCAGTCGGGCGGCTCATTTATTATCAGCGCCTATCCTGTAAAACTGATTGCAACCGATTTTATTTATGTTTTTGTTACTATTGTAATGATTGGCGCTGCAGCGGCCTGGCTGCCGGTGAA
>CAYNVK010000164.1:3746-4858 GCA_964400395.1 uncultured Lentimicrobiaceae bacterium
ATATTCCGGGATAAAGGAGTTGGTTGGTTGGGGTAATCCGGTTATAGATTAAACCCTAATAGGTTATTATTTTCTTTCGAGCAATTTGAAGAACTGATCCAGTTCAGGCATAATCACGATACGGGTTCTGCGGTTTGCAGCTTTTCCTTCGGCTGAGGTATTGCCTGTAAGCGGTTTGTATTCGCCACGACCGGCAGCAATCAGTTGTGAAGGCTCAAGACCGTACTGGTTCTGAAGCAGACGAACAACGGCTGTAGCACGTTTCACGCTTAAATCCCAGTTGTCGACCAGTTCGCCGCTTTTGAAAGGAACATTGTCGGTGTGGCCTTCAACCATGTATTCCATACCAGGCTGGTTTTTAAGAACCTTAGCCACTTTACCGAGAACAACTTTTGCGTCGTTTGTAACTTCGTATTTTCCGCTCTTGAATAACAGTTTGTCGGAAATGTCGATTAGCACAACGCCTTTGTCAACTTTAATGTTGATGTCCTTGTCGCTCAGATCGCCAACAGCGCCTTTCAGGTTCATAACCAGGGCCATGTTCAATGAATCTTTTTTAGCCATCGAAGTCTGCAGGTCTTTGATGTAAGCATCTTTCATACCAAGGTTTTCCATCGATTTTTTGATGCTTTCGGCCTGGGTGCTCGAAATAACTGAAAGGGCTTCCAGTTGGTTCAGAACCACAGCACTGTTGTCTTTCAGCATCGATTTTTCTTTCAGTAAGTCAGCAATCTGTTTATTCAGATCATCAATTTGTTTCTGGTAGTTTGCTTTAGCGGTTTCGCAGGCATTCAGATCGCTCTGTTTTTTGTTATACTGCTCATTAAGTGCGTCATAATTAGCCTGTTGCGCCTTGTATTTTTTCTGGCTTACGCATGATGTTCCCAACATTACTACAGCCAGTCCCATCACTAAAAAAAGTTTTGTTTTCATGTGCATTGATTTTAATGTTAAAATTAATTTATTAAAATTATTTCGTAAAATGCTGTAAATTAAGTTTGTTGAGGTATTTCATACCCGGTTTTGCGTTTGCAGCAAAACTACTGCAAAATTAATAAGATTATTTTAATTACTAAAGGTATTTGATGATTACTATTTTAATAATATGTCTG
>CAYNVK010000164.1:4958-7209 GCA_964400395.1 uncultured Lentimicrobiaceae bacterium
ATTCAGGAGTAGACTAAAAAATAGAATTTGTGAACTGATAAGTGCAGGTAAAATTCAGGTTGATAAGCAGGATTATGGAATATTTTGTCATTCAATCAGTAACAAACCGGGGTTTACGGAATATGAGCCCCGGGAGTATCAAGCAAAAGCATAAAACTACCGACATGAAGAAATCTTTATATATTCAAAGCTGTTACAAGGCATTTAAATTATTTGTTAGTCTGATGCCTTGTTTCATGGTTGCAACAACACATGCAGCCCCCTGGCCGTCAGCTGTTGTTGCCGGAATTTCCGGGCAAAGCGGCTCAGCACTGCAGCCAGCCAGCGAACTGGTTACAGCTGCCCCGGCAATGGCTGTTTCTGCGGTTTTACCTGCCGGCATCCCACCTACGATTTCATGTCATAACAACATTATTGCGGTTTCCGATGTTGGCGTTTGCGGTGCCAATGTAAATTTTTTAAAAGCTTTCTATTCTGATCCCGATGGTATAGTTGTAAAACTCACCTGGAGTATTACCGGTACTACTAACGACGTCTCTCCATCAACAGGCATCAACAACCTGAATAACCATTTTTTTAACCTGGGTATTTCAACCTTAGAATATACTGTTACCGATAATGAAGGATTAACTAACAGCTGTAGTTTTACAATTTCAATTTCTGATATCGAAATTCCAGCCATTACCTGTCCTAACGATACAGTCATCACAATACCGGCCTGCGACCTTCAAACCGGACCGGTTACCCTGGCTAGCCCGGTTACCAGTGATAATTGCGGCATACAGAATGTGATCAGCAATGCGCCGGCGCAGTTCCCTGTTGGTCCTACTTCGGTTATCTGGACTGCTTCGGATTTGAGCGGGAACCTGAACCAGTGCGAACAGATTGTTACTGTTGTGAATGCTCCGGCCATTTTGCTTACCGGCAGCAGCACCCCGGTGAGTTGTTTCGGAGGAAATGATGGCACTGCTACTGTTAGTGCTTCGGGAGGTAAATCACCATACACCTATTCGTGGAGTACCAGCCCAGCACAATCTACGGCTACAGCCACAAACCTGCCCGCCGGTGATTATACGGTTACCGTAACTGATGCCAGCGGCTGTTCATCCAATACCACGGTAACGGTTTCGCAGCCCGCTGCTGCACTGGCTGTTTCGGTTAGCAGTAAAGCCGAAGTGCAATGTTTTGGTACGTCAACAGGGCAGGTTACTGTTGCGGGAAGCGGCGGCACGGCAGGTTACCAGTACAGTTTAAATGCTGGTCCATACCAGGCAAGCGGTACTTTCCTGAACCTGGCAGCAGGTAATTATACAGTTACCGTCAGAGATTCGAAAAACTGTACTGCAACATCTAATTTCAGTATTGCTCAGCCAGCATCGGCGTTATCAAGCAGTATTGTTAGCCAGACCAATGTTACCTGTGTGGGTACTAACACCGGATCAGTAACCGTAGCCGGTAGCGGCGGCACGCCTCCATACCTTTACAACATTAACGGCGGTTCGTTTCAGCCCGGGACAACTTTCAGCAACTTAAGCGCCGGAACCTATAATATTATTGTCAGGGATGCTAATAACTGTCCAAGTGGTCAGGTAGTTACCATAACCCAGTCAGCTACACCGTTAACAGTATCCATTTCGGGTCAAACCAACGTACTGTGTTCGGGCCAGTCGAACGGCAGCGCAACAGCAAGTGCTTCCGGTGGCACCGCGCCTTATACCTATTCGTGGAATACAGTTCCGGTTCAGACAACAGCCACAGCCACGGCACTAAAAGCCGGAAATTATACCGTAACAGTTACTGACAATGCAGGATGTATCCGAACCGCCACTGTTACCATCACCCAGCCAACAGCCATCATAGTAACGGTAACCAAAACAGATGTAAAATGTGCAGGCGAGTTTACCGGTACAGCCACAGCTTCGGCCAGCGGTGGCAAGCCGCCGTACACCTATGCCTGGTTCACAACGCCCATACAGGCCACAGCCACAGCCATCAACCTGAAAGCCGGCACCTACTCGGTAGCCGTATTCGATTCGCTGGGATGTTTCAAGCCTGGTTTTGTTACCATTACCGAACCCGCAACAAAATTTACCGCCTCCATCACCGGCCAGACCAATATTGCCTGTGCCGGCAGTAACACAGGCACAGTAACCGTAACAGGTAGCGGAGGTGTTTCGCCCTACCAGTTTAATATTGATGGCGGATCGTTTCAGCCCGGTGGTACATTCAGTAACCTGGCAGCGGGAGCACA
>CAYNVK010000165.1:0-7195 GCA_964400395.1 uncultured Lentimicrobiaceae bacterium
AGGCTGTAGGCTTTTAGGCTTTTAGGCTGTTAGGCGGTGGTTTAAACAGCGGCTTTTTTGGGAGCGATGATCATAATCATTCGTTTTCCTTCAAGCAGTGGAAGTTTTTCAACTTTTCCATACTCCATAAGTTCCTGGGCAAATTTTAGCAATATAATTTCACCCTGGTCTTTATAAACGATTGATCTCCCACGGAAGAAAACTTCAACCTTCACTTTAGCACCTTCCTGCAGGAAACTTTTTGCATGTTTCAGCTTGAAATTGAAATCATGCTCATCGGTCTGGGGACCCATGCGAATTTCCTTCACTACAACTTTGGCTGTTTTAGCCTTTATTTCCTTCTGCTTTTTCTTCAGTTCATAAAGAAACTTTTTGTAATCCACTACCCTGCAAACAGGAGGATTAGCAGTTGGAGAGATTTCAACAAGATCAAGTTCCAGATTTTCGGCCATGGCCAGCGCTTCCTTAAAATTGTAGATGCCTGGTTCAATGTTTTCGCCAACCACCCTTACTACGGGCGATTTTATCTTTTCGTTAATCTTATGCAGCTCTTCTTTGTCGCGGCGTGGAAACCTGCGATCCTGATGAGCGCCACCGCTGCTGTAGTTTGTTGTTGCTATGGTTGTAACTCCTTCCTGTTGGTTAATAATTATGTTTCTGGCTCTGTATTCTTTTATTCCAGTTGTTTCTTTGTTTCATCAGCTATCAGCGTTACAAAATCGCCTAAACTGAATGTGCCAAGATCGCCCTGGCCATGTTTGCGAACCGAAACTGAATTGTCAGCTTCTTCTTTTTCTCCGACAATCAACATATACGGGACTTTCATCAATTCAGCATCCCTGATTTTCTTGCCGGTTTTCTCATTGCGTTCGTCAACGAGGGCGCGAATTTCGGAATTATCGAGCACTTGTGCAACTTTTTTTGCATAATCAACGTATTTCTCGCTGATGGGAAGTATGGCAACCTGGTTAGGTGTGAGCCAAAGCGGGAAATTTCCGGCAGTATGCTCCAGTAAAACTGCAACAAAACGTTCCATCGATCCGAATGGTGCACGGTGTATCATTACAGGCCGATATTTCTGGTTGTCGCTGCCTGTGTATTCCAGTTCGAAGCGCTCGGGCAGGTTGTAATCTACCTGTATGGTACCCAGCTGCCATTTGCGGCCCAGGGCGTCTTTAACCATAAAATCAAGTTTGGGGCCATAGAAAGCGGCTTCACCCAGTTCAACCGTTGTCTTCAATCCCTTTTCGGCTGCAGCATCAATAATGGCGCTTTCGGCTTTCTGCCAGTTTTCGTCGGTTCCGATATATTTTTCCTTGTTATCGGGGTCACGCAGCGAAATTTGTGCCGTATAATCTTTAAAATCGAGAATACGGAAAATATGAAGCACGATATCGATAACAGCCATAAATTCTTCCTTCAGTTGATCGGGACGGCAGAAAAGGTGGGCATCGTCCTGTGTAAATCCACGTACCCTGGTAAGACCATGCAGCTCGCCACTCTGCTCGTAACGATACACTGTTCCGAATTCAGCAAAGCGGATAGGCAAATCTTTATACGAACGGGGTTTGGCATTATAAATCTCGCAATGGTGAGGGCAGTTCATCGGCTTAAGCAGGAACTGTTCGCCTTCAATGGGAGTATTAATGGGCTGAAACGAATCTTTTCCGTATTTCTGGAAGTGACCGCTGGTTTTATACAACTCAACATTACCAATGTGCGGAGTAATAACCGGCAAATATCCGGCTTTGCGCTGCAAGGCTTTCAGGAAATTTTCGAGCCTTTCGCGCAGTTGAGCCCCTTTGGGAAGCCATAACGGAAGCCCCTGCCCTACTTTCTGCGAAAAAGTAAAAAGTTCAAGTTCCTTGCCCAGTTTACGGTGATCTCGTTTTTTTGCTTCTTCGAGCAACACCAGGTATTCTTCCAGTTCTTTTTGTTTGGGGAAAGTAATGCCGTAAATACGGGTAAGCATCTTACGTTTCTCATCACCACGCCAGTATGCGCCGGCAATATTCAGAAGCTTTACTGCTTTGATGGGCGAAGTATCCGGCAAGTGAGGTCCACGGCACAGATCGGTAAATTTACCGGTTTCGTAAAAGGTAATTTCGCCATCCTGCAGGTCGCTGATCAGTTCCAGTTTGTACTCGTCATTTTTTGATGTAAAATAAGCAAGAGCATCATTTTTTGAAACCGAACGACGCAGGTACTGCTGTTTCTCACGCGCCAGTTCCAGCATTTTGGCTTCAATACGTGGCAGGTCCTCAGGCGTAACCTGGTAAGTGCCAAAATCCATATCGTAGTAAAAACCATTGTCAACATCCGGGCCAATACCGAATTTCACGCCGGGAAAAAGCAGCTCAATAGCTTCGGCCATCAGGTGAGCCGACGAATGCCACATGGCCGATTTACCTTCGGGATCGTTCCAGGTAAGCAGCTGTAAACGAGCATCCTGAGAAATTGGGCGGGTAGCATCCCACACCTGTCCATCCACTTTGGCAGCCAGTACGTTGCGGGCCAGCCCTTCGCTGATGCTTTGAGCTACCTGCATGGCCGTAGTTCCGGCAGGATATTGCCGCACGGAATTATCTGGTAATGTAATGTTTATCATAAAACGAGGTACTATTCGGAATAAGTTTGCAAAAGTAGTGAATTATTGGTTAAGATTTACCAAACTTTAAAGATGATTTTACGGTTAAAAAAGATGCTGTAAACTTTACCCGTATTGATATTCAGATTCAATTTCCGGTTAAGGAATCTCCCATTGTAAAGATTTAAGGATTCAAGATAATTACACAAGGTTAAGTGAGGCATTTTCGAAAACAATCCCAAAGGCATAATCAGAAATCGTTAAATTTACACCCAATTTAAAAGCTAACATATGAATACAGAAGACCAGATTATTGACACACTGAAACAAAGTGAAAAACCCATGAGCGCCGGGCAGATAGCCGAGAAAACCGGACTTGATCGCAAAGTAGTCGACAAAGCCATGTCGAAACTCAAAACCGAAGAAAAAATAGTTTCACCGATTCGTTGCTACTGGACGGCTAAATAGATGTGGGATGTGGGATGTGGAATGTCGGATGTTTGATGTTTGATTGCGGATTGCGGATTGGGGAATGTGGATTGCGGATGTCGGATTGAGGATTGTTGATTGTTGATTGTTGATTGCTGATTTCGGATTGCGGATTGGGGAATGGGGAATGTGGATTGCGGATGTCGGATTGAGGATTGCGGATGTTTGATTGCTGATGTCGGATTGCGGAATGTGGATTACTGTATCATAATCAAGTACTCCCAAGCACTCTGAACTGTGCACTCGGCACTCAGCACTGAGCACTCAGCACTGTGCACTAAGCACTCAGCACTCAGCACTAAGCACTAAGCACTATGCACTATGCACCCAGCACTTATTTACTGATCACCTTAAATTCCGTTCTCCGGTTTTTGGCGCGCCCGTCGGGAGTTTGATTGCTGTCGATGGGCGTACTTTCTCCATATCCTTTGTAAGTGAGCCTCGAAGGTGGTATCCCATTTAAAACCAGGTAGTCGTAAACAGCTTTGGCCCGGTTTTGCGAAAGTGTAATATTGTGGGCATCGCTTCCTTCCTGATCGGTATGTCCGCCAATTTCAATGTTCATAGCCGGATTATTCAGAAGGAACAAAACCAGTTTCCCGAGTTCAGCTTTTGAATCGGGAAGTAAATCGTACTTATCAGTATCGAAAAATATATTACGTAAAACCACCTTTTCGCCAATAGCAACGGGGTTCATTGGCACATCCAGCTTAACGGGATTGTACTTATCGTTTTCGCCCTTCACGCTAAAATTAACCGAATAAAAAAGATAACCTTTACAGGATACATTTAATGCATATTGCTTGTCAACTGGCAGGCTCATCACAAATTCGCCGTTCTGCGGGTCGGAGCCCGAACTCACCACCACGGTATTGCTTTGCATATCAATCAGTTCGAACGAAGCCGCAAGTGGCAGCAGTGTATTTTTATCGAACACTTTCCCATGAACATACGAAACCGATTCGGGCCGAACCTGTGCAGGCAACTCGAAACGGTAAATATCGGTGTTCCCAAATCCATGGGTGCGCTCTGCCGAAATATACGCTTCAGTGCCCTGGGCATTGATAACCAGGTTAATTTCGTCGAGTTTGGTATTCACGGGGTAACCGAGATTTTCAGGTTTTAGCCAGGTTCCCTGCGGGCTGAGGCGCGAAATAAACAAATCGGCACCACCCATGCCCGGGTGCCCGGTAGATGAAAAATATAAAGTCCGTCCATCGGGGTGAATAAACGGAGCCATTTCGTTCCCCGGCGAATTGATAGAGTCGCCCAGGTTAACAGGGGTGGCCCAGGAGCCATCGTCCTGCAGCACACTCTTCCAGATATCAGATCCTCCATGGCCACCGGCACGGGTCGAAACAAAATACAAGGTTCGTCCATCGGCAGCAAGGCATGGCTGCGATTCCCAGGAAGCAGTATTTACGGATGAACCCAGGTTAATGGGCTCCGACCAGTTATTGCCGACCCTTCGTGACGAATACAAATCGCAGCTTCCATACGAATCCTGACGGCTGCAACAGGTAATAATGATGGTCATGCCATCGGGCGAAACACAAAGAGCGCCTTCGTTTCCCGGGGTATTAAGCGGTGCCCCAATTTCAATGGCCGGGCTCCAGTTCAGTTGCCCGGAGGCAGACCTGGCCGAAACCGCGCGGAAGAAACTTTCGTCAGCCCTTGGATCGGCTGCTTTGCGTGTAAAAAAAAGCTGGCTTTCGTCGAGGCTCACGGCATTTATGTACTCGTAACCTTGCGAGTTTATGTTTGGGCCGATATTTAAAGGATTATAAGGAACAGGATTGCGCATCAGGCTCATCCTGAAATCGCACAATTTCAGGTTTTCATAAACGCGTTTAAGTTCGGCCTGTATTTTAGGATTAAAACGAAGGTACGAGAGGTAATTGATTTTGGCTTCTGCATATTTTTCGCTGTCGAAATACAGGTTCGCCATGATATAATAAGCAGGCGGGAAAAATGCCGAATCGATACTAACTGCTTTGGAATATGAGTTTATTGCTTCGGGAAATTGTTTCAGATCGAGGAACATATCGGCCCTGAGCAGCCAACCTTTGATATAAGCGGGGGTATCTTCGAGCAAAACATCGAGTTGCTTCAGGGCGCCGGCATAATCGCGGCGATCGTAAAGCTGAACTGCTTTTTCGTATTGTTTTGCAGCCCGTGGGTTTTCAGTTCCCTGTGCACGTACTTGTGAGGCCAACAGAAGGATCAGCAAACTTGAAAGTGCAAAAACCGGAAACCTCATCATAACCAGGTATTGATTTGCGAAAATACGCAACTTAAGCAAATATTGACATTACACCCGGATCATTACTAATATTATGCCAAAAGCGAGGATAAAGGCCTTAGTAAATGGTGATCTTAAGGAATATGCATGAATTTATGCGCCTGCAGTGAAATATGCCAGCGCGGGTTTTTCATTACATAATTAATAATATCAGGCAATACAACGGGCATACGGCTCCATTCGGGCTGCAAACAAAGGTAACAGTCGGGGCCTACAAGCCTGGCATTTTCCTCAGCCCATTCAAAATCGGTATCATCAAAAATAATAACTTTCAGTTCGTTGGCTTTGCCAAAAACTTCGGGTTTAGGCGGGCTTTTCCGTTTGGGCGATAGACAAACCCAATCGAAAGTACCACTGAACGGATGCGATCCCGAGGTTTCGAGGTGAACCTGCAGCCCTTGTTGTTTGAGCTTATTACACAGGTAATCCAGGTTGTACATCAAAGGCTCTCCTCCTGTAACCACAACAGTAGCAGCAGGGTTGCCGGTTACCCGTTTAACAATTTCATCGGCATCAGTAAGCGGGTGTAGTTTCGGGTTCCACGATTCTTTAACATCGCACCAGTAGCATCCCACATCGCACCCACCAACTCTTAAAAAATATGCAGCCTTGCCAGTATGGAATCCTTCACCCTGAATGGTGTAGAAGTCTTCCATCAACGGAAGTAATTTACCTTGCTGCGTGGGATCTGTAGTCACAATAATTTTGTTAACGTTATATACTGAATTCTGATTTCACGAAGTTGCAAACAAATACTTTTTGTAAAAAACCAAAAGTCCCGACCTTACACCTTACATCTTACATCTTACGCCTTACACCTTACAACTTACAACTTACAACCAGCTCAAACTTCCTTGTTATAAGCTTTAAAAGTATTCATAAGCAGGGCAACACGCGTCATAGGACCAACACCACCCGGAACCGGGGTTATGAATGAACATTTGGGCGCGACCTCATCAAATTTAACATCACCAATAATCTGGTAGCCTTTTTCGCTGGAGTCTTCCATGCGGTGTATCCCCACGTCAATAACCACGGCCCCTTCCTTAACCATATCGGCGGTTACAAAATGAGGCTGACCCATGGCAGCAATGAGGATATCGGCTGTTTTGGCAATTTCCTTCAGGTTTTTAGTGCCGGTATGGCAAACTGTTACGGTGCAGTTGCCGGGGTTTGCTTTTCGCGAAAGCATAACACTGATGGGAGTTCCCACAATATTGCTACGACCCAGCACAACGCAGTGTTTGCCGCTGGTTTCAATTTTATAGCGTTCGAGCAACTGGATAATGCCATAAGGCGTGGCAGGCAGGTATGTAGGTTCGCCCAGCATCATGCGACCCAGGCTTACCGGGTGGAAACCATCAACATCCTTCAGTGGGTTGATGCTCCTGATCACTTTCTGAACATTAATATGTGCAGGTAGTGGTAACTGAACAATAAAGCCATCCACTTCTTCGTCGTTATTCAGGAAGTCGATTATTTCAAGCAGTTTTTTTTCGCTTGTATCAGCCTCGAGCCTGTAGATGGTTGATGTAAAACCAACCTCCCGGCAATCTTTTTCCTTGCTGTTCACATAGGTCTGGCTGGCTGCATCGTCGCCTACCAACACAGCAACAAGGTGGGGAGCCCTATCACCTTTATCAATAATGGCAGCACTTTTGGCTGCAAGCTCCTTTTTTATGTCGGAAGCAATTTTCTTGCCGTCGATGATTTTCATGATTATAAGTTAATCGTTATGCGTTAATAGAAATGGTTTAAAAGCTCAACTGCAACGCGTGTAATGTTCAACTCCCATTTCAAAGAATCATTGTTCCATC
>CAYNVK010000166.1:0-7185 GCA_964400395.1 uncultured Lentimicrobiaceae bacterium
TTTCATTTCAACTTCGCTGGCAGCACCAACATAGATAACTGCTACGCCACCGCTCAGTTTAGCAAGGCGCTCCTGAAGTTTTTCGCGATCGTAATCGGATGTTGTGGTTTCGATCTGTGCTTTGATCTGGCTTACGCGTGCAGCAATATTTTCGCTGGCGCCTTTACCGCTTACAATGGTGGTGTTATCCTTATCGATATTGATTTTTTCAGCTTGTCCGAGGTAGCTCAGGTCAGCATCTTCGAGGCGGTAACCCTGTTCTTCCGAAACAACGGTTCCACCGGTGAGGATAGCGATATCCTGCAGCATTTCCTTGCGGCGATCGCCAAAGCCTGGTGCTTTTACAGCAGCAATTTTGAGTGAGCCACGGATTTTATTTACTACCAGTGTTGCAAGGGCTTCGCCATCAACATCTTCGGCAATAATAAGCAGCGGACGGCCGGTTTGAACCACTTTTTCCAGTACCGGAAGCAGGTCCTTCATGCTGCTCACTTTTTTATCGTGGATCAGGATGAACGGGTTTTCGTAAACCACTTCCATTTTTTCGGCATCGGTTACAAAGTAAGGTGAAATATAACCACGGTCGAACTGCATACCTTCAACCACTTTTACGGTTGTTTCAATACCTTTTGCTTCTTCGATGGTGATAACGCCTTCTTTCGAAACTTTTTCCATAGCTTCTGCCAACAGTTTACCGATGGTTTGGTCGTTGTTAGCCGAAACGGTAGCTACCTGCTGAATTTTTTCGATGCTGTTGCCAACTTCTTTCGACTGTTTTTTCAGGTCGGCTACAACCAGGGCAACTGCTTTTTCGATACCACGTTTCAGATCCATCGGATTTGCACCTGCGGTAACGTTTTTCAGACCGGTAGTGATGATGGACTGAGCCAGTACAGTAGCGGTAGTTGTACCATCACCTGCAACATCGGCAGTTTTTGATGCCACTTCTTTTACCATCTGTGCGCCCATGTTTTCAACAGGGTCTTTCATTTCAACTTCTTTGGCTACCGAAACACCATCCTTGGTAATCTGGGGTGCGCCATATGTTTTTTCGATAATTACATTACGGCCTTTAGGTCCGAGGGTAACTTTAACTGCATTTGCCAAAGCATCCACGCCTTTTTTCATGCGGTCGCGGGCTTCACTTTCGAAAATTATTTCTTTTCCTTTCATTTCTGAAGTTTTTTTGAATGTTTATAAATTAAATCACAGCCAGTATGTCGCTTTCGCGCATAATCAGGTAATCTTTTCCTTCGATGCTGATTTCAGTACCTGAATATTTGCCATATAATACCTGGTCGCCAACTTTAACTGTAAGCGGCTCATCTTTTTTACCGTTTCCGATTGCTACAACTGTACCTTTCTGTGGTTTTTCCTTAGCGGTGTCGGGGATGATAATACCACCTGCTGTTCTTTGTTCGGCTGCTGCCGGCTCAACCAATACGCGGTCGGCCAAAGGCTTAACATTTACCTGTGCCATGTTTTAGATTTTGATTTTTATGTTAACGATTAATTATTTTAATTGTGATGCGTTGCTATAGTCATAATCCGTGCCAAACTGCACCCTGTCAGCCCCAAAACCGGCTGGGTATAAAACCGTATTCTCATGACAATAAACAGTTTACAAACAATTTCGTTTTTTAACTAATATATAAATCGGCATTATTGTACAGGGCAAAAAAAAAGAATGTCAGAATGTATGTGACATTCTGACATTCTAAAAAGTATCTTAAGGATAGCTTATTTCTCTTCTTTTGGAGCGGTCTGGAAATCTTTAACCGGCTGTGCATTCTCATCAATATTCTGGCGAAGCTCAGTATCGGCAGTTCCTGCTTTACCACCACCACGCGGGATAACGGCTATTGAAAGAAGGCTCAGAACCAGGATAGCGATAGCTAAACCCCAAGTAAATTTTTCGAGGAAATCGGCTGTTTTGCGAACTCCCATATATTGGTTTGATGATGAAAAATTGGAAGCCAATCCGCCACCTTTTGAATTCTGAACCAATACCACTAGTACCATGAGCACACAAGCAATCAGGATCAGAACAGAAACAAAAATAAAAGCATTCATACTATCTGGTTTTTATGTATTTATA
This sequence comes from uncultured Lentimicrobiaceae bacterium, assembly GCA_964400395.1. Lineage (GTDB taxonomy): Bacteria > Bacteroidota > Bacteroidia > Bacteroidales > UBA4417 > UBA4417. The sequence continues at coordinate 2,099 of CAYNVK010000166.1, forward strand.
ACAGTGTTACTTACGTTTTTTCTCGATTTCGTCAATTCGGGCTGCAAAGTAACTACTTTTTTCGGGAATAAGCAACATGAGTTTTTCATAAATTTTTACGGCCATGTTAAAAAGTCCCTGTTGCTCGTAAATCTTTGCCAGTGTTTCACTTACAAGGTCCTCGGGCAGGCTTGTACTTTGTTTGGCTTTATCCTCGGGGCTGAAAAACTCACGCTTTGGTGCGCTGATGCGCGGTTCCTCACGTATAAATTTATCAACCAGCTCATTACGGGCATGCATCCTCGGGTCGGGAATTTCTCCAGGTTCCGGCTCATCCGTAGGTGTAAATGCAGTTTCGGGTTCCGGTTCGGTAACTTCGACAGAGCTTAACCGCATAAATATACTATCGATCAGCGGATTATGTTTTGCTGCTTCAGCAAGCGGTTCTTCGCTCCTAACTTCAGTTCCCTCAGCTTCAGTTTTTTCAATGGCCTGGGTGGTAAGCGGCAAATCAGTTGATATTTCGGCAGCAGCTAACACTTCCTGCAAAGTTTCTTCTGCCGGTAGCGCAGTATCGATTTCAGTATCCGGGATTTCGTGAAGCGTGGCAACTGCGGCTTCGTTGCCTGCAACTGTTTCAACAGAAGTATCCGCCGGTAATTCAGTTTCGCCGGGCACAGGCTGCAGAACTACAGGGTATCCATCGATCAACATTTTAAGTTTACTCCGGTCGCCGGCATAAGCTGCCGCGAGCCTCAGCGCAAGCGGGTATGCTTCGTGGCCTATGTTGTGAAGGTTGCGGGCCAGCAACATCCGCCCTACCTGGAAATACGGATATTCTTTAACCAAAGCCCATAAATCATCCACTGTACTGCCATCGAGCAGCGAGGGATTTTTCAGGTAACGGTTAAAGGTTTCGGGGGTCATACTTGTTATTTAAATGTTGTTGAATCTTTCAGATAAGACAATCAAACTCACGGTTTCCATCTCCTCTAATTACTTTCCTTCACAGCACTCATTACTCTGCACTCAGCACACAGCACTGTGCACTAAGCACTATGCACACAGCACTATGCACTAACCCTACCAATTCACAACCGCCTTATTAAAAATATCCTGGGCCAGCGCTTCGTTGATGATATCGATCAGGGTTTCCTCCACCTCGCTGAGCCGTTTTTTGGAATCGTAATCTTCGTAACGCGAAAAACTGGTTTCGAAATCCTGGGTTGGGTCAATTTTATTGGTAAAACGTATATTTACCGCGATGGTTAACCGCTGCAGTGCGCCTTGCTGTTCGCTGGTAATAGCAACAGGTTCGGTGGTATACCTGGTAATTTCGCCTTCAATATTGAGGTCGCCATTGGAGCTAACCAGGTTCAGGTTCGACTGGCTGGTAAATTTATCCCTGATGGCTTCGGTAAGTTTCCGGCTTAAGGTGGGCTGCACCAGCAATGCATTGTTGGGCAGGTAAGCAACCGAGATGGATTTAACGCTGGGCGAGATGCTTGCTCCGGTAAACGAATAGCTGCATCCCTGCACCAGGCTCAACCCCAAAATAATTGCCGCAACAGAAAAAAACCGGCGTAAGAAAGTAAGTTTCATTGTTGTATTCGTATTAACCTTTAATTCCATATTCCCTGATTTTACGGTACAAAGTCCGCTCGGAGATTCCCAGTTCGCGGGCAGCATTCCGGCGGCGGCCTTCGTGTTTATCGAGTGCCCGGCGTATCAGTTCCAGTTCGCGATCCTGCAGCGAAAGCGACTCCTCGAGTATTTCGCCATGTACAAAAGGCTCATCATCAACTGGCTGGTTGCGGTCGTGCACCGTTACGCGGCTCACTTCCTGACGCTGGGGTTCCACCGGGAGATGATGCTCGGGAATGTGGGTTGCTGAGTTGCTGAAATGGCTGGCTACTTCATCGTGCCCGATAATTTCACCCACCAGTTTCTTCAGATCAGTAATATCGCGGCGCATATCGAAAAGCACTTTATAGAGCAATTCGCGCTCCGACATTTCGTTGCCTTTGTTCACATCCTTAAACAACACCGGCAAATCGCGGCGGGTGGTCTCGGGCAGGTATCGCTGCAGGGTGAGAGCCGAAACATTGCGGTTGCGCTCGATGATTGAAATTTGCTCGGTAAAATTTTTCAGCTGCCGGATATTACCGGTCCAGCGGTAATTCATTAGTATCTGTTTGGCATCCTCATCAAGCTCAAGTACCGGCATTCGGTATTTTTCGGCAAAGTCGGAGGCAAATTTGCGAAAAAGCAAAAGAATATCCTCTTTGCGTTCGCGTAAAGCCGGCACCGAAATAGGCACCGAATTTAAACGGTAAAAAAGATCCTGCCTGAATTTACCATGATCAATGGCCAGGGGCACATCCACGTTAGTAGCTGCTACCACGCGAACATCTGTTTTCTGACTCTTGGATGAACCAACCTTAAAAAACTCACCCGACTCGAGCACCCGGAGCAAACGCACCTGCGTCGACAAGGGCAATTCGGCGACTTCATCCAGGAAAATAGTACCCCCATTAGCCACTTCAAAATAACCTTTGCGTGCTTCGTGAGCCCCGGTGAAGGAACCCTTTTCGTGGCCAAAAAGCTCGGAGTCGATGGTACCTTCAGGAATAGCACCGCAGTTTACAGCAATATACGGACCATGTTTGCGGGCACTCAGGTGGTGAATGATCTGTGGAAAAATTTCCTTCCCAACCCCGCTTTCACCGGTAATTAAAACACTTAAATCAGTAGGCGCCACCTGCCTGGCAATATCAATGGCGCGATCGAGCAGAGGCGAGTTGCCGATAATCCCGAACCGTTGTTTTACTGAAATTATATCCATCATTTATCCTGCCTTCGTGGCTTTTAACGCGCAAAGTTAACGTTATTCCGCGGAAATATTTTACCTGTTTAACTATTTTTGGCAGTATTGCTGACAAAATGGCAAAAACTAATCAGTTCAGAAAAAGGAAGTTGAATTTTAAGAAATTTACACACCAGGTTCCGCAGCCTGCCTGACTTTCAGAAATGCATATTACCATAAAAAAACCGGGACAAGCCCGGTTTGAAAATAAAAGCATGTTCAATAATTTTATTTCCTGATCACGGCACCCAGTTCTTTTTCGAACACTTCGGCCAGGCGTTTCATCAGTTTCTCAATATCATTATCGGTGAGTGTTTTCTGGTCGTCCTGCAGGGTAAAGCTAACCGCATACGATTTTTTACCTGCCTCAATCTTTTCGCCTTCGTAAACATCAAAAAGATTAACCGAACGTAGTATCCCTTTCCCGTTACGGTTTGCCAGGGCTTCGATATCGGCGAACTTAACGGCTTTGTCGAGCAACAGTGCCAGGTCGCGGCGCACTTCAGGGAAACGCGATATTTCGCTAAACTTCACGCTATCGGGTTTTACTTCGCGGAGCAAGGTAGTCCAATCCAATTCAGCATAAAACACATCCTGTTTTATATCAAACTGTTTCAGCACAGCCTGGCTCAGGCGGCCAATGCTGAGCAATGGTTTTGTATTGATGCTCAACGCCTCGCCTTCGGCAAACAAACGGCTATCGGCTTCGGCAGCCACAAGTTTTGAGATATTGATCCCGGTTTTACGAAGCGTAGCCAGCACCATCGATTTCAGGAAATGATAATCGGATTTTGCTGAAGTTTTGTACCAGGTTTCGCTTTGCTGGCTCCCGGTAACAAACAAGGAGAGTTTTTTGCGCTCGCTGTATTTGCGGGTTACATCATTGCTCTGGGCCTGTGCCGGAATATAACTGTACACGTTACCGAACTCGTAAAACTTCAGATCGGGCATACGGCGGTTGATGTTGTACGAAATACTTTCGAGGCCGCTGAACAGCAACGTCTGTCGCATTACACCCAGTTCACTGCTCAATGGGTTCAGGATTTTAACACAGGTATCAAAACTGAATACTTCCGACTTCTCGTAATAAGCTGAGCTGGTGAGCGAATTGGTAAGGATTTCGTTAAAACCGTTATTGCTGAGAAAATCGGCAAGCTTTTGCTGCAGCTTTTCAGGATCGGGCTTACGGCTGTACGAAAGTGAAGAGTGAAGCGAATCGCTCAGCTCAATATTGTTATAACCGTAAATGCGGAGAATTTCTTCAACCACATCGGCCTCGCGGGTTACATCAACCTTAAAAGGAGGTATGGAAAGCAGCAGCGTCTCTTCAGTTTCACTCAATATTGTGATGGCAAGCGAAGTGAGAATATTTTTAACCGTTTCCTTATCTATGACTTTGCCAATGAGTGCATTAATCCGATGAAATGAAACTTCTACTTCGCGGTTTGGCACAGGGACTGGATACACATCAATAATTTCGGACGAGATAACTCCACCTGCCAGTTCCTTCATCAATAAAGCAGCACGTTTGAGTGCATACACGGTCATATTGGGATCGGCGCCACGTTCGAAGCGGAACGAGGCATCAGTTTTCAGGTTATGCAGTTTTGAGGTCTTGCGCACATGGGTACCATCGAAATAAGCGCTTTCGAGAAATACCGAAGTTGTATTTTCGCTTACACCCGATTTTGCACCACCAAAAACGCCGGCAATACACATGGGTTCTGCAGCATTACAAATCATCAGGTCGTCGGCGCCCAGGCTGCGCTCCACCTCATCGAGGGTAACGAATTTAGTGCCCGCCGGCATTTTCTTAACCACAACCTGCTTGCCGGTAACATAACTTGCATCAAACGCATGCAGCGGATGCCCGGTTTCCATCAGCACGTAATTGGTAATGTCCACAATATTATTGATCGGGCGAAGACCCACGGCTTTCAGCCTGTTGCAAAGCCATTCGGGCGACTCTTTAACCTGTATCCCGCTCAGGGTAATGGCGGTATACCGTGCGCAAGCTTCCAGATTTTCGATACTCACCGGGATGGTAAGCGAAGAATTATCTACTTTAAATGCATCAACCGAAGGAGTTACAAGTGAAACAGGTTCATGCTGTTTTTCGCGGTTATTGATGGCAGCCACCAGGTCGCGGGCCACGCCTATATGCGATGTAGCATCAGCGCGGTTTGGGGTAATCGCTACCTCGAGCAGTGTATCAGTCTCAATTCCGAAATAATCGGCAGCA
>CAYNVK010000167.1:0-7179 GCA_964400395.1 uncultured Lentimicrobiaceae bacterium
CGCAAACCGCTGATGATCATCGGGGCGTTGATTATGGCAGTGAGTATGATATGCCTGGGCTTTTCGTTTTCGATGCACGTGCAGGGAATGCTGGCGCTGGTTTTTATGCTGCTTTACACTGCTGGTTTCGCCATGAGCTGGGGGCCTGTTACCTGGGTGCTGCTTTCGGAAATTTTTCCTAACAGCATCCGTGGCGCCATGTCCATCGCCGTTGCTGCACAATGGATTGCCAACCTGATTATTTCGTGGACTTTCCCTATTATGAACGACAATACCTGGCTCACAGAAAAGTTCAACCATGGTTTTTCGTACTGGATTTATGGTATAATGGGAATACTGGCAGCCTGGTTCGTATGGAAGCTTGTTCCCGAAACCAAGGGAAAATCGCTTGAGCAGATTGAAAAGTTCTGGGGCGAAAACGGCAGTCTGCCTCGGAAATAGAAACCGGCAACTGCATTACTAAAACCGGAACCATGGTTTGCAACGGTTCAGCCCTGTAAAAATCCTGAGCTGAAAAAAAACAAAAGCCTGTAATCAGATGATTTACAGGCTTTTGTTTTGTAGTGACCCCGATTGGATTCGAACCAATGGCCCGCAGCTTAGAAGGCTGCTGCTCTATCCACTGAGCTACGAGGCCCTAAGCGGGTGCAAAGATATAAAAACATTCCAAAACTCCAGCATTTGTTATGCCTGCCACCTTCAAATTCCGGATCGGGCCAAGGCAGCGGTTGTTTTTCATATCCGGTTGCCTGAATCCTTGGGCCGGCATGATGCCGTTAAATAAAACAAGAAGGATACTATATTTTAGTGGGTTAACGGGGGTAAACACATTGTTAGGTCGTAGATTATATTCAGGCCTTAAACAAATATACGAGGGCAACAGTTAAGCCAATAACTACCACTGCCCAGCGCAGTATTACGGGCCTGACTACCGTGGCAGTTTTGCCGCCAAACAAGCCACCCACTATCGAACCAAAAAACATAACTATTGCCACCGGCCAGTTTACCTGCTCCGAAAAGCTGAAGTAAACCGCTGCCGACACGTTAACGCTCAACGATATAGCTTGTTTTAAAGCATTCAGTTTTACCAGGGAATCATCAATCAGCAGGCCGAGCACGGCAAGCAATATAACTCCAAGCCCGGCGCCAAAATAACCGCCATAAATGGCTGCTGAAAAAACCACCAAAAGCACCACAATATTTTTTTTATGGTGATGTATGGACTGTTGCAAGCGCGCTTCAACAATTTTTTTGAGCATGGGTTGGAACGCGAGCAGCAAAGTCGCTACCAGAATAAGGTAAGGGATTAAGGTACGGAACGAATTTTCGGAAGTGTTGAGCAACAGTAGCCCGCCGGCAATGCCGCCGGCAACACCAACAGGAAGTATTTTATATAATCTTTGTTTTTGCGTGAGCAGGTCTTTTCGCTGTGCTGTAATTCCTCCGAAATAGCCGGGGCACAATGCTATTGTATTTGTAATATTTGCAGCCACCGGCGGAATACCGATAGCCACCAGGGCCGGAAATGAAATCAAGGTTCCTCCCCCGGCTATGGCATTAACGAATCCTGCCGCAAGCGCCGCACCAAAAGCAAATGCCAGGTTGTAGATATCCATTGAAGTTAAATTGATCGGGCAAATTTAGTGTTTAATCCGGCAGAATTGAAAACCGTTACACTTCAGGAAAGCATGCTGACAGATGACTTTATTTTTTCACCAGTTTACCTGTATAAGTTGATTTATCGGTTTGAATTCTTATAAAATAGATGCCGTTATTCAGACCTGAAACTGAAAAATCGTTTGTAAAAAACTCCTGAACCAACTTTCCCTGCAAATTGTACAATATAATGCTCTTGATTTTTGAATTGGCATTGCCTACATGAACCTTATCTGTAGCCGGATTCGGATAAATATGTATATCATTTTCGCTTTCTGCTACCTTTGGAACGGATGTAACCGGGTTGGTAATGGCGATCAGTTGCGGCAGGAGATTCAATAAATCACCTTGCATAAGCTGCATATCCCAGCAATGGTAATTGGTATTAAGAGAACCGGAAAAAGAACTGCGGTAAGGTATAGGAATTGAAGGAAATAACGGATTTAACGGATTAAGAGGATCATTTTCCAACGGATTCGGTATTTTCCTCAGGTCGTTGGCAACAGGCATGGAGTCAATTTTAAAATAAGTGCATCCCGGTTTGTTTAATTCCGATGAAAAATAAGCACTGAACATATCATCAAATCCCCAGTATTGAGCGCTGTCCGGGGAAAGTGAAATGTATCGGGTAACCAGCTTCGGATTTAATGTGTCATACCCAAAATCGTAATTCGATTCCTGGTGCCTGTGGTTTATTGTATCGTATGTTTGATACAGCAAGCCGCTATCCGCAAAATAGTGGTTGTAAAAAAATGAAGCTGAATCAAGTGCGGCCCCGGTAAATTTATCCTTCCATGCACGCCAGCTGATGATGCATCCGCTTTCGAGCGGGAGTTTGGAATCGAGAGTTTTAATTTTTTGAAGTGAACCACCGGTTCTGCTTCCTTTAGCCGCATAATTTGGTTCGCCGCCTGAAAGAGCAACCACCAGCTACGACTGAAGTAAAGGGTTGTTATCAAATCTTCTGTGTAACAGAAACCTTGTCATATCCGATCCTTGCGAATGACCCATCAGAATAATTTTATGACCTTTATTGTAATATTTCAGGTAATGATCAAAGGCAGCTTCAACATCTTTGTAAGCTTTAATCATATACGCAGCCTGGGCGGATAGTGAATCATCACTTAGCTGCCACTGCAAAAAAACTCCGATTTTGGCCTGGCGGTAATACGGTGCAAAAACCCGCCCAAACTGAGCATAAATGCCCACCTGCTCACGATACACAAATTGCGCAACAGCTTTGTTAATATCTTCCATGGCAGTATTGCCGTGTCCAAGATCCATATCAATAGTAGGGTACACGTAAAATATATCTACCAGGGTGTCAGTATAATGGGGATAAACTGTATCAAATTTATGCGACTTATCTGCATTGAGAACTGTAAGTTTTAAATCATATTGACGTGCGACATCCATGGGCAATAACACGGGATGACACATCCAGTTTTTTGAAAGATTGTAGTCGGGTATTTGAGCAAATGCCGGAACTGAAAGCGAATAAAGCAAGGCTAAAAAAAACACTGACGGGATATTCAAAAATCGATTAATCGTTTTCATATTTATGTGCTTGTATTTCGGTTTTTAAAGCGTTGCGGCTTGCGATTGTTTTGCTGTCAGGCTGAAGTACTTTTTGGTTTAGTCCTGTTTTTAATCTGAATCCGGGTATAATGCAGAAGCGCGTCAGGTATTGTGACGCGCTTCAGACAGTATAATTACTTTAGGAGTATAAGCTTTTTTATATCCTTAAAGCTTCCGCTCTGCAGGCTGTAAAAGTAAACACCGGGCGTAAACTGTGAGGCATCCCATTCCACTTCATAACTACCAGGGGCTTTGTTTTCGTTAACGAGGGTAGCCACTTGCTGGCCGCTTAAATTGTAAATCACCAGGCGAGTTACGCAGCTTGTTTGATTGGGCTGCAGATTTTCAGTGCCAACCTGGTATTTAAACTTTGTGGTTTTATGAAAAGGATTAGGCGAATTTTGCGCTAAGAAAGTTTGCTGTGATATAGATTTCTCTACATTACTGCCGGCAATATCAATTGCTGGTATTAGAGCTGGGGTCATTCCATCATGCGTATTAGGTTTCCTGACTTCCGAAGGCGTATACTTAACGCCATTTTCAAGTTCATAGTAATATACGTGATATGTCAGGCACCAAATTTCCTGGTTCTCAGCGCCTTTGGGTACCCACCAGTTTTTTTCTCCCGGAGTGTAATTAAGCCAGTAAACCGTATAGTTTAACGAGTTACAATCCAGGGGATTTGAGTCTTTAGGTTCATTCAGGCTTGCAATACACTTCATCTCAGTACTATTTGACGTGGTAGTTACTGAAGAATACTCAAATTCGCCGGAAGGACCGGAACGAAAAAACTTATCAGGTTCTTCGCCTCCACTGTGTCGCTCCCCAAAACCCACTTCGAAGCTTGCCGTTTCCTGCCAACCATCTGTATTTGATTTTGTATTTTTAACTGAGTAAGTGCCAGGGCTATTTCGGCTCCAAACCACATCGCCGGTATTTATAATATCACAATTATTAAGTTCTGGACGGTTCAAATAGGTACGTGGCTGAGAAGGATCCAAATGGTTTTTTAAAGGAATGTACAATTTATATTTATGCGGTTTTACTACATAATAGTAATAAATTGAATCTATCTCATGCCCGTTCGCATCTACCACCGAATAGTGTTGCTTACTAATCTCAGGCCTCCAAACAATATATACACCTTCTTTACTTTCACCAGCGGCCAAATCATCATTTTCAATTATTTCTGTCTCCTTTTCTGTCTTAAATATTCCACCAAATTCAGTCTTAACACTTGCTTCCAGTAAACAACCTATTTTGAATTTACTTGTTAAACCAACTTTAAAATTGAAGTCGGTAGATTCTCCTGCATCTTCTGTAACTTCGAATGACGCATTTGATATTGGTGTACTTCCGGGTCCGAAAAAGTAAGGATATTGTAAGTGATTAATGGAGTCGTTGAGATGGAAAGGCGGCGGACCTTCGATATATCCAACATAATGGGTATTAGCCGAGTCGGCAATTACATCCGACTGACTACTGATATATACAAGGCGATCTGTTTCCGCCAGAGCGCAGTTCAATGGTAAATCGGTACCATACTTCGACTGGTATACCAGACACATATATTGCAGGAAATCATATACTACTGAATTATCTGCTAAAAGTCTTTTTTGTGGCACTGAATAATTTGCTACAGTAAGATTAGATTGAGGCCAGGCCCAGCCGTAATTCTGCTTTACTACATTGCTTTCTGCCTGCGACCAGACCCCATTTTTAAGTTCAAAACGTTTTATCCTGCAACTGGAAGATAAATTTTGAATGTTATAACATTTTACAAATGCTTGTATACATTTCCCTTCACTTGCCGGATCACCTGTAACAGTTCCTGAGGCAAGAGCCACTGAAGAATATACATTAGGATCGCCAATATATGTAGGATCCAGCGAACTTGACTTTATGAATGTTAAAGTATCATTTTTAAAGTAATATTCGGGTAAAACCACATGCTTATCACTGTTTATATAGCCAAACATTAATTTATCCCTTCTAACATCGCTATCCATAAATGTTGTACCAATCGAAGAAATATACGGAAAGCATATATACGAACTGGGCTTAAATTTCTTGGAATCTTTAATATAATCACCATTGTAATCATTGCAATAGGTTTTCATGTCGGTTTTAATGGTATGCCATTTAGCCCTTTGCTCATCAGTCCAGTAAATTGTAATTGTATTGTTAAATGATCCTACCAGGCAGAGTTTATTATCCACAACCGAAGCTGACATACCCGTGAAATTGTAATTAGGGAAGTACGGATAATTTGAAGTATGATCAGGTAAACTGATTACATCAGGAGTTACAACAGCCGTTAATTTCGACCAGGAATCCGCAATAGGATCATATTTCGAATAGGCTATTTTGGCTTCATCATTCAGCACGAATAAGTAAAGTGTGTCATTGAAAATAACCGGAGCCGGTTGAAAACATCCCCAGTACAAATATTGAAATGCTTTTATATCGTCTATTTTTTTATCCCCCCACACGGGCGTTGCCGGGTCTGAACTTTTATTATTTAACTTTCGTACAATCACACTGCTTTGATTGCCATTATAAGCATCGTAATTATTATCCTTCAGGTTATAGTTAACAAAATTGAAGATGTATCCCATAAAACTGATTGATGCCATTCCCCGGTTATGTTCGGATATATCAGCCTCTACCTTTTGTTGCAGCTTAAACCATCCATTGGTTGTGGACGGACTAACATCTTGTGCAATCGATAGAAACGGAAGAAGTAAATAGGCAGTAAGTGTTAATATGATTAATGCTTTCATTTTGAGTTGCTTTTCAGTTAGTACATTTTATAAATTACAGGATTATTCTAAATCCTAGATTGGTCCGCAATGGGTTAGGGAATGAACTCCTCAGATAAATGGAAGATCGTTGGCTGAATAAATATTCCATACCGGCAAACCCATAAAAGGCATTCCCGTTAAAATGGGAATCGAATTCAACAATATTGAAAACCGGTTGCCCTGAATCATCCGTTGTTGGCTCTTGTTCGGAGGTAACCGTATTTACAAATTGCTCTGAAAAGCCTGCCCCCACGTAAGGAACAAAATGGCCCAGCCTGTAGGATAGGGCGGCATTAAATTCGTAATTTATTGATTTTAAGCTGGATGAAACTACTCCCATGCCAGAGATGTTATCATTTATTACTGAACTGGTTGTACAGTAATTAAAGGAAGCCAATGCCAGAGCAGCAAAATGATCGGATATTTTTTTGTTGTAATTCAGGTCGAGTCCAAGCGTTAATGCCGGATATTCAGTAGAAATTGTCTGCGTGGTTTGCTCCGACATAAAGCTTTTGAAATTAAAGTGGCTCACTCCAACAAAGCCGCCTACTCCCAGACCCTTCAGAACCTCATAGCCCATTTTTATACCCACAAGGCTGTTTATATATTCAGTGCCGTAAAAGTCATTATACCTGTTAATGATGTCCTCGGGTAATTCTTCGGACGATTCCTGGTCCCAGTAATGATAATAGTTTGTATTGGAGATGAGTTTAAGTTTTTGAAAGCGGGTAAACTCGTAAAACGGTGTTATAAAAAAGTCTCCTTTTTGAACAGCATTGTTGTTAGCCACCGAAATTGTATTCGACACCTGGTTTTCGGTGCCGGCTGTTTGTGTTCTGCCTGTTGCGTAAACAAGGAAACATACAAACGCGATAAGCGGGAATTTTAGTGTCATTGTTTTGTTGATTGAGAAGTAATGGATACCTGGCTATTTATACTTTCGGTTATAATTTCTGAAAGCCTTATATTATATATGTTCCTTTCCAATTAAAGTAATACAATTCCAATAAAAAAACTCTTAAAAATGCAATGTTACATGTCGAAATTTAGATGTATTAATCCGGGATGCCATAAAAATAACTCAACTTAAAATCACCAACAGGAATCCTGAACTGGAAAAGCAAATTTTTCAGGGATCACT